>JAJFFL010000005.1 GCA_021776705.1 Alphaproteobacteria bacterium | reverse complement strand
CGGCCCGCGACGCCTTGTCGGACGCCGGCGTCGCCGCTCCCGCTGCGGGCGTGGTCGAACGGGTGCTGCGGCGGCCCGGCGAGACCGCCGGCCCGTCCGCCCCGGTGGTGCGTTTCCTGCCTGACGGGGCTCGGCTTGCGGTCCTGTTCGCGCCCGAACCGCGGATCGGCGCGCTCAAGCTCGGCGATCCGCTGACTGTGACCTGCGACGGCTGCGGCCCCCTCGAGGCCCGGATCACCGCGATCGGCGGGCAAGCCGAGTTCACGTCGCCGATCATCTACTCGGACCGGGAGCGCGCCCGGCTGGTGTTCCGCATCGAGGCGCGCCTCGTCGACGACGGGCCGCCGCCGGGCACGCCGATCCGGGCGGAGATCGTGGAATGAACGCCGAAACCGTCATCGACGTGCGCGGCCTGACCAAGCGCTTCGGCGACAAGACCGTGGTCGACGACTTCGACATGACGGTCCCCAAAGGCGCGATCTACGGATTTCTCGGGCCCAACGGCTCCGGCAAGACGACCACGATCCGGATGATGTGCGGACTGCTGCGCCCCAGCGGCGGCGAAGGGACCTGCCTCGGCTACGACATCGTCCGCGACGCCGACCTGATCAAAGCTAACGTCGGCTACATGACCCAGAAATTTTCGCTCTACGGCGATCTCACGGTGCGCGAGAACCTCGACTTCATGGCCCGCATGCACGCCGTGCCGGACCGCCGCGGGGCCGTGGCCGCGACCCTGGAGGAGCACAAGCTGGCGCCGCGCGCCGAGCAGATCGCCGGCACCCTCTCGGGCGGTTGGAAGCAGCGCCTGGCGCTCGCCGCCTCGTCTCTTCACAAGCCGCCCCTGATGCTGCTCGACGAGCCCACCGCCGGCGTCGACCCGAAAGCGCGGCGCGATTTCTGGGACCGCATCCGCATCCTCGCCGACGGCGGCGTCACGGTGCTGGTGTCGACCCACTACATGGACGAGGCGGTGCAATGCGACTCGATCGCGTTCATCTCTTTCGGCAAAAAACTGATCGACGCTCCGACCGCCGACATCGCCGCCCAGGTCGGCTTGCACACGCGACGCATCGAGGGCCGCGACCTGCGCCCGATCCACGCGCAGCTGAAGGACGCGCCTGGTGTCGACCAGATCGCGCGCTTCGGCTCGGCGCTGCACGTGTCGGGACGCGACGCGGCCAAGCTGGACGCCGCCCTGGCGCCGCTGCGGGCGCGCCCGGACCTCGAGATCGGGCCCGCCAAGACCGGCCTCGAAGAGGCTTTCATCTATTTGATGACCGGGTCGGAGGACAATTACCAATGACCGCCGAACGCCGCCGCTTCGGACCGCGCTTTTCGGTCGCCCGCTTCGGCGCCATCGCGATGAAGGAATTCGTGCAGATGCGGCGCGACCGCCTCACCTTCGCGATGATGGTCGGCATTCCGATCATGCAGCTGATCCTGTTCGGCTACGCCATCAACACCGACCCGCGGCATCTGCCGACGCTCGTCGAGCTCGGCGACACCGGGCCGGCGAGCCGCGCGATCGTCCAGGCGATGGAGACCTCGCGGTACTTCGACATCGAGGGCGTGGTCTTCGGCGCCGCCGACATCAACACGGCGTTGAAGACCGGCGAGGCGATGTTCGTGGTCACGATACCCGCCAACTTTGAGCGCGATCTCGCCCGCGGCGAGCGGCCGCAAATCCTGCTCGACGTCGACGCCACCGACCCGGTCGCGGCGTCGGCGGCGGCGAGCTCGTTTCCGCGCATCGTCGAAAGCGCCGTCGCGCCGCTGCTGGACGGCGCGCTGTCGGACCTCGCGCAGGGACCGCCGCCGGTCGAGGTGGTGCTGCACCGGCGCTACAACGCTTCCGGCCGTTCGGCGCTCAACATCGTCCCCGGCCTGCTCGGCACGATTTTGACGTTGACGATGGTGTTGATGACCGCGATCGCGCTCACCCGCGAGGCCGAACGCGGCACGCTCGAATCCCTGCTCGCGACGCCGGCCCAGCCGCTCGAGGTGATGGCGGGCAAGATCTCGCCGTTCGTGCTCGTCGGGGTGCTGCAGACCGCGATCATGCTCGGCCTGGCGCGAACCCTGTTCGGGGTTCCGTTCCTCGGCGCGCCGCCGGCGTTCCTGGCGCTGATCACAATGTTCGTGGTCGTCAATCTGTCGATCGGGTTTTTGTTCTCGACCCTCGCCAAGAGCCAGATGCAGGCGATGCAGATGACCTTCTTCTTTTTCCTCCCGTCGATCCTCTTGTCGGGCTTCATGTTCCCCTTCCGCGGCATGCCGGGCTGGGCGCAGAACCTCGGCGAGGCCTTGCCGCTGACTCATTTCGTGCGCGGCGTGCGCGCGGTGATGCTGAAGGGCGCGGGCCTTGGCGACACCTGGGCCCAGATCTGGCCGCTGGCGATCATTCTCGCGGTCGTCGCGACGCTGGCCTTGTCGCGGTACCGCCGCACGCTGGATTGATCGGACGTGATCCGGCGCGGGCTTTTCTTGCGCGGATTCAAGCTTAGATATCTTCTAAGTCAGGCGACGTCGCCGCACCCAACGAGTTGACGATGACGACCGAAAAACCTCCCCGCGCCGCCCGTCAGGGCGACCGCGCCCGCTGGACCGCGCGGGTCCTGGAAATGTCCATCATCGCCGGCGCGGCCCTGCTCGCGGTCGTGGCGATCACCCTGGCGGCGAGCCACGCCGCGTCCTGACGCGCCTAGGCCGGCACGCCGCCGCGCCGTTTCGTCAATTTGTCATACTCGCGCATCGTCTTCGGGCCGAAGGTCTCGAAGTGCGGCAGACGGCCGCGTTCGAGGCCCGCGCGACGGCGGCGCGCGATCGAGTCGTTTTCTGCCTTTTTGCGGATCTGCTTCGGGTCGAGGCCGTACACGCGCGCCCCGTTGAGCCCGAAGATCTTCTCCTTCACCGACGGCGACAGCGGCGTATAGCCCTGCGTCTCGATCAGTTCGTCGGAGATCTCGAACGCGCGGAAGGCGTCGATCTGGTCCTGCGGCGAGCCGAACCAGATCGAATCTGTGCCCCAGAGCACGTTGTCCTCGCCGACGTGCTTGATCAGCTTGCCGAGCGTGTGCGCGGCCGAGTCCGGGTCCCGCATTAGGAACCACCAGGTCGCGCCGAGGTCGGCGTAGACGTTCGCGTTCGGAGCGATCCCATGCGTTTGAAGTGTCCGCACCAGGCTGTCGACGCCGCCGTCGGCCGCGTCGACGTCGTAGACGCCTTCCGACCGGCCGATCTCGAAGCCGGAGTGGTAGATCAAAAATTTCATGTCCGGGTAGCGCGCGGCGACCGCACCGACGTCGTCGCAACGGCCGAACTCCGGCGGCATGCCGGGAAACATCAGCCCCTTGTGGATGCAGATCAGCTTCACGCCGAGTTCGCGCGCGCGCTCGATGAAGGGGATGCCGGTCTCCGGATCGTCGAGCCGCCAGCCGGCCCCGTCCGGACCCCACTGCGTGTAGCACTTCCAGGCCGCGATCTCCCAGTCGTCGACGACCTCCCCCATGCGCGCCAGTTCGCCGGCGGCGTCGGAGGAATTCGGGATCACCATGGCGTGCAACAGCAGCCGGTGACGGCCGTCGCCGAGCGCCTCGACAAGGCGGCGCGTGCGGTCGGCCTCCTTCAAGTCGAGCGGATTGCCGGTCGGCGTCTCCGGCACGAAAGTGAGCACCGCCGCGTCGGTGTCGCTGTCGACGAAGACGTCCTCAAGGAAGCGCTCGGCGGCGTAGCAGTCGATCTTGTCCTCCAACGAACACGACTGCGCCGTCGGAAACGACGCCAGCGCCCGCTCCCAATACTTGCCGTGGTTTGAGCGCCATTCGCCGGCCGGGTTGACCATGTGAGTGTGGACGTCGAAGACGAACTCGCCGGTGCGCAAGCGTTCACCCGCCGCCGCGGCGTCGAACGGCGCCTCCTTGTCGAACACGAAACGGCCGCCGTTCTTGCCGGCGTGCGCGAAAGCTTGGTTGAAGGTGAGCAGCGTGCCCGCCGTGCCGCACACGCCGGCGAAGAAGGCGCGGCGTGAGACATTCGCCCGCTTGGCCGCGTCCGCCAAACGCGCGCGCGCGATCTTCTTGGCGTGGGTCAACCACGCCGGCGGCCGCGTCGGCAGGAATTCGCCGTTCGACGTCGAGTCGATCTTCACAGGCAGGCGCGGCGCGTCGGACATGGTCGGTCTCCCCTGTCGGCACCCGGGCAGGCTAGCGCGCGGACGGCGGCGGCCGTAAGCCAAAGCGACGAACGACGGCGCCTAGCTGGCCGGCGCGAAGGTGTCCGATCGCGCCGCGGCCCAGTCGGCGGCGAAGTGGGTCTCCTGCGGCGCCGCGATCAGGATGTCCTTCTCCAGAAAGCGGTACACCTGATCCGCGGACCGCGCCTCGGTCGACGACACGCGGTGGTGGATGTGACGCGGGAGCAAGTCGCGCGGGTGCTCGAGGCCGGCCGCGGCGACGACCTCGGCGAGCGCATGGACGGTTTGGCGGTGGAAGCTGGCGACGCGTTCGGCCTTGTCGGGAACCACCAGGCCGCGCTGGCGCGACCGGTCCTGGGTGGCGACCCCGGTCGGGCAGCGGTTGGTGTGGCACTGCAACGACTGCACGCAGCCGAGCGCGAACATGAAACCGCGCGCCGCGTTGCACCAGTCCGCGCCGAGCGCCATGGCGGCGGCCATCTGAAAGCCGGTGACGATCTTGCCGGAAGCGACCAGCCGCACGTCGTCCTTCAGACCGGCGCCGACGAGCGCGTTGCGGGCGAACACCAGACCGTCGCGCAGCGGAGCGCCGACGTGATCCTGGAACTCCACCGGCGCCGCGCCGGTGCCGCCTTCGGCGCCGTCGATGACGATGAAGTCGGGCCGCAGGCCGGTCTCGAGCATCGCCTTGACGATCGCCAGAAATTCCCAGCGGTGGCCGACGCAGAGCTTGAAACCGGCCGGCTTGCCGCCGGACATGTCGCGCAGACGGGCGACGAACTCCAACAGCCCGACCGGGGTCGAGAACGCCGTGTGGTACGGCGGCGACACGCAGTCCACGCCCATCTCGACGCCGCGCGCCTCGGCGATCTCCGGCGTGATTTTGGCGGCCGGCAAAATGCCGCCGTGGCCCGGCTTAGCGCCTTGCGAAAGCTTCACCTCGATCATCTTGATCTGGTCGTCGGCCGCGGCGGCCTTGAACTTCTCGGCGTCGAAGCCGCCGTCTTTGGCGCGCGCGCCGAAGTAGCCGGTGCCGAGTTCCCAGACGAGGTCGCCGCCGCCGATCCGGTGATAGCGCGACACCGCGCCTTCGCCGGTGTCGTGGTAGAAGCCGCCGAGCGCGGCGCCGCGGTTGAGCGCTTCGATCGCGGCGGCGCCGAGCGCGCCGAAACTCATGGCGGAGATGTTCAGCACGCTCGCCGAATAAGGCGCCGCGCAACGTCCGACCCCGATCTCGACCCGCGGCAGATGCTCGCCGGCCTGCTTGGCGGCGATCGACGGGTTGAGCCATTCGTAATCCGGCGCATTGACGTCGACGTGGGAGCCGAACGGCTCCACCGAGGTGACGTCCTTGGCGCGGCGGTAGACCAGAGCGCGGGCCTCACGGTCGAACGGCCGCCCCTCGGTTTCGTTCTCAATGAAATAGGCTTGCACGAACGGGCGCATCTCTTCGGCCAGCCAGCGCACGCGGCCGATCAGCGGATAGTTGCGCCACAAGGTGTGCTCGTGCTGCAGCAGGTCGTAAACGCCCGCGAGCGCCGCCAGCCCCGCCGGGACCGCCAGCGCCAGCCACCACAGGTCGGCGACGGTCGCCAGAGCGGCCGCGGCGGCGACGAGGCAGGTGACGAGAAACGGCAGGAATCGCATGCGGCCGGACGCTATCAGCGCCCCGGCGCGCGGTCATCACGACGATTTCAACGGCCCGAAACGAGCGAAACGGCCCGGCGATCCCCACATCACGTCAAAAGCCATATTGATCTGGCCCCCCGGCTCAGACCACATTCGAGTCGCGGCGCCGTCCGTCTCCCGCAAGCAACAGCGGAATCCAGATGAACCTCGAACACGAAATCTCCCTGCGTTCTCAAACCATTCGCCGGACGTGGAGCACTCTTGACTGGACCAGCATGTTTTCGGCCGTCATTTACCCGGCCCTCGGCGTCGTCGGCTTGATCGCCGCCGTCGCCTTCGGCTTGGCCTTGGACGGCCTGACGCTGAAATGGTGGTACGCGCCGCTGGCGATTCTGGTCACCGCGATCTCGGTCGTGGTCTGCAACCAGGGCATCGGCCCCCTGCATCGGGTTTGGCAGCACCGCGCCGGCGAATTGAAGTGGCCGGCCCAGATCATCGTCGGCATCAACTGCATCATCGCCATGCAAGGCAAAGTGAAGGACTGGGTGAACTACCACGCCCAGCATCACCGTCTTTCGGATCAGCCCGGCGACCCGCACAATCCCGCGGAAGGCAAGTTTTGGGCGTGGATCGGCTGGATCATCTGGCGCGACAAGGACGACATGGACCGGCCAATGGCGCGCTGGATCGAGCGCACGCCGGTGGTGCATTTCTTCGACAAGTTCCACATGTCGCTGTCGCTGGCGATCCATCTGATCGCGCCGGCGATCGTCTACCTGTCGGTGTGGGCGTTGGGCGGCTCCTTGATCCTAACCTTCATCCTTCACGCCGCCGCCGTGATCGGACGGGCGCTGCAGTTCCACGCGACGACGCTCGGCGTCAACGTGGTCGGTCACCTTGAAGCGCCGCGATGGCTGGTCTGGACCTTGGCGGTGCTCACCGGCGGCGAGGCGTTTCACGCCCACCACCACGACTTTCCCAAGAGCGTGTTGCACCTGCCCAAGCGGGGCCTGCTCAACCGGCTGGTCGATTACAACGGCACGTTCTTGCTGATCTTGCGCAAGCTGCGGCTCGCCGACCGGTTGGAAGTGGCGCCGCAGTTCGACGAGGCCAAAGCCTAGCTACACCGCGATCGTCGCCGCGCCCCAGGCGATCAACAGCGCGCCGACGACGACGCCGGCGGTGCGGCCGGCGGGGGCGAGCTTTTCAATCAACACCAGGATCGCCAGCACCGCGATCCAAGCCAGATTCATCACCCCGCCGACGAACAACAACGCCATCAAGGCCCAGCAACAGCCGACGCAGTGGGCGCCGTGGACGGCGCCCATGCGCACGGCGCCCGCCGGGTCCGCCGCCCAGTGCGCCGAGATGAACCCCGCCGGCGACCGGCAGTGCGCCAGACACGTCTCCTTCCACGGCAGGAACTGATACAGCCCCGCCGCGACAAGAACGCTCGCGGACAGCCAGCGCGAGGCCGATGAAAGCGTCATCCCGGTGATCTGCCCGGCCGCGTCGAGACCGAATTGAGCCGCCGTCGCGGCGACGGAAAACCCCAACCATGTCAACAAATAACCAGCGACGAACGCCGCCGTCGGCGTGAACGTTTGCGGCAAGGTTCCCTTGGCGCGCTCGTGGCGATGGACGCGCGC
>JAJFFL010000040.1 GCA_021776705.1 Alphaproteobacteria bacterium | reverse complement strand
GGCCGCCGCGAACCCGTTCTTCCCTGGACGAGTCGCGCACGGTTACTTGATTTTGTCGTTCGCCGCCGGCTTGTTCGTCGACCCTGCGCCCGGCCCCGTGCTCGCCAACTACGGTCTCGACAATCTGCGCTTCCTGACACCCTTGTCGCCCGGTGACACGATGAACGTGCGGCTCACCGCCAAATCGAAAAAGAAGCGCAACGACGAATACGGCGAAGTGCGATGGGATGTGCGCGTCACCAACCAGGACGCCGAGCTGGTGGCCACCTATGACCTTCTGACGATGAACGCACTCTAGCCCCGATGGCGCGCACCCGGGCCGCCGATCACGACGACAAGCGCGACGCCATCATGGCGCACGCGGCCCGGCTCTTCGCGGCGCGGGGGTTCGGCGGCGCATCATTGTCGGAGCTCGCGGCTGCGTGCCGCACGTCGAAGTCACTCATCTACCACTATTACGCGTCAAAAGAGGCGATCCTCTACGACGTCATGTGCGGCCACATCGACGCCTTGACCGCGGCCAAAGACGACGTTGCTCGATCAAAAGAAACGCCGGAATCGAAGTTGCGCAATCTCGCTCGGGCGCTGCTTCGGCTTTACGTCGGGGCGGCCGACAGTCAGAAAATCCTGCTCTACGAACTCAACAACTTGCCCAAGACTCAGCGCGACGAAATCGTCGCCAAGCAGCGAAGCTTGATTGATTTCGTGGAGGGCCTTGTCGGCGCGGTGCGGCCGGACTTGAGTGGATCCCGTGAGCGCCTGCGCGCCACCGTGATGCTCTATTTCGGCATGCTCAATTGGACTCACACGTGGTTCCGCGCCGACGGCCCGATCGCACGAAACGTCATCGCCGACATGGCGACCGGCGTCATCCTGGGCGCCGACCGTCAGCCGATCCGCCCGAACTAGAATTGCGGTCCGCTCCGGACTGATCCGGCTGGGCGTCGACATTTCTACGGCGGGCCGACGTCACCGCCGCTCGCTCAACCTCCTGGCCCATGGCGCGACCACGCGCGCGGTCAAGCGAACTTCGGCGAGAGGCAGCAGCGCCGCGTTTTCGAACGCGAGATGCCGCCGGATTGCGGCCGCGAAACTTTTGATTTTCCGGCGGGCTGGATCGGTAAGCGGATTGCCGCCGAGCGCTCGTTCAAGGTCTTCCGCCACGGCCAGCGCCAGAGGCCGGCCCTCGTCGTGCTCCGCCGACAATCGCGCCAGCATCGACTCGATGTCGTCGTCGGCGCGGCAGTGCGCGCGCAGCAGGGGAAAGAGCTCCGCGTCCTCGTCTTCAATGTGCTGAATCAGGTCCTTGGTCAGGAACCGGATCAGCCGGCGGAAGCCGGCGGCGTCAAACTCGCCCCCTGCGACTCGGAGGAGGAGGTCGACCGCCTGACGTTGACGCTGGTGCTCGGCGAACATGAACTCGATCGGACGATGGTGAAGCGCGACCGGCGGCGGATCCAACACCCACTTTGATCCGCGAGCCGGACCTGAACCTTCGCGGCTCGGCGTCGGCGAGGGCGACGATGTTCGCTTTGCGACCATCCGCATCCGCCGCCGTCAATACCGGTACTGGAGCGATGCCCAGAACAAGTCGCGGTCCGCGAATCCGTCGTCGCCGCCATCGTAGAATGCCGCTTTCACATCCGCCGACCACCGGGTCGAGAAAACGATCGAGCCTCCGACGTCGGTTTCCCGGCCGTAGTTGAGAGAACCGCGCGCGCTCTTGAACTCGTGGTGCGTCGCAAAGATCGTGATCGGCCCGAGAGCGACGTCGCTCCATCGCTGGGAGGCGCCGGCGTAGACGTCCTCCAGACCGGCCGCCGGCGTCGTGAGAAAGACATCGGCGAATCCCTGGAACTTGTGCAGCGTCGCCAGCGGCGTCGAAAAACCGATCTCGCCGTCGCCGCCAAGTCGTTCATATCCGAGAGTGGCGGTGAAGCTGCGCGCTTTCAGCGCCGCCTCGGCGAGCACGTAGCCTTCCCTGTAGTCGATCGCATTGCCGCCGTAGTCCGACTGCGTCGCAAGCTCGCCGACGACCGCCAAAATGAATCCGGCCTCTTCCGCGACCGGGATCGAATTTTCGTAGCGAGCGCCCCATGTCGCCGAAGAGAGCGCGGGAGCTTCGTCGAGATCGACCAAAAACGCGTAGCCGGTGATTTTGCCGTAGGCCCCCGAGTCGTACGTCGCGGCGAGCGCATGGGTGTCGCTGTCGAATTCGCCGACAGGACTGTCGTCGCCAAAAATACGGTGAACGCGGGCGATGTAGGCGTAGTCCAGATTCAGGCCATCGGTTAGCTCTGTCGTGACGCGTACCGCGTCGTAGGTCTGCTCGTTTTGACGGAACCCGACGGCCCCGACGAACCTCTGATTGCCGATGTTGATTCGCTGGCGGCCGAAGATCGCCGTCGTTCGGTCGATGCCAGCGAAACTGAGTTGGGCGCGATTGAGTTCAAAGGCGTCCGGGTCCGCGACAACGGGAAACGCGGTACGGCCGTTGGTCGTCGAATTGAACCGGTCGTCTCCGAGCGCGCCGACGCCTTCCGCTTCGACGAGAAAGCGCCATCCGTGGAACGCGCCGCTCTCATAGCCGATCCGCGCCCGGACCGTGCTCGCGCGCGCCTCCTCGGCGAAGCCGTCCTGGTCCTTGGATTCGATCCGCGTGCGAACGTCGAAGATCAATGAACCGTTCGCCAACGCCTGCGCCAGCGACGCGTTGGAGTCGGCCGGCGGCTGGTCCGCCGCCGCAGCGTGAACGACGGCGGCCGCGGCGCAGGCGCCGAAAAACGCGGAAACGTGCTTCCGCTTCCGGCTCTTGCAGGCGGATGCTTGTCGCCCGCTCATTTCACCGTCGCCCGTGATCCGGGTCGCTTCGTGCGCACGATCTGATAGCCGCGCCGGTTTAGGTACCAGATCGGCGCGCTCAGCATGTGCACCAAACGCGTGAACGGGAAGATCAGGAATATTGTGAGACCGAGGAACAAGTGGGCCTTGAAGATCGGGTGAACGCCGGCGACGAGTTCGGCCGCACCGCCGCGGAATGTCAGAATGCGCTGCGCCCACTCCATGAATTTCGTCATTTCGTGACCGTCGAGGTGTTGCAAAGAGACGAAAATCGTCGACAGCCCAAGCGACAGCTGGACGAAGAGGATCAGCAAGATCGACGTGTCGCCGAAGTTCGAGGTCTTGCGGATCCGAACGTCGAACAGACGGCGGTGGATCAACAGCAGCATCCCCGCCAGGCACATGATTCCGGCCAGGCCGCCGGCGACGATGGCCAAGATCTGCTTCGCGCCGTGAGAAATTCCGAGCGCGTCGAAGATCGCTATCGGCGTCAACAATCCGACCAAGTGGCCGAAAAAAATGACCAGGATGCCGACGTGAAACAAGACGCTGCCAAGGACGAGCTGCTTGCGGCGAAGCAGCTGACTTGATCCGCTGCGCCATGAGTACTGGCCGTGGTCGAAGCGCAGAACGTTCCCGACCACGAACACCGCGAGGCAAATATAGGGATATATGCCAAACGCGAATTGGTTGAGATAACCGGCCATGATCTCGCCTCCCCCTATCCAGCGCCACGCCCGCCGGCGTCGCCGGCGCGCA
>JAJFFL010000039.1 GCA_021776705.1 Alphaproteobacteria bacterium | reverse complement strand
GACCGCTTCTCAGTCTGCGAGTTATCAGATAGGACCGACGCCGACCACCCAAACCGCGCCGCGCCGCCGATTTAGGAGGGCGAACGGCGCAGACCAGCGAGGCTTCTATGGAAATCCGCATCTCTGGCGCGCCGTCGAAAGCCGACGCCGTCGTCGTCCCAATCTTTGAAAACCGAAAATTGTCTCCCGCCGCCAAGCAGCTTGACGAGGCCGCCGACGGCGCGCTCGTACG
This sequence comes from Alphaproteobacteria bacterium, assembly GCA_021776705.1. GTDB lineage: Bacteria > Pseudomonadota > Alphaproteobacteria > Caulobacterales > Maricaulaceae > JAJFFL01. The sequence continues at coordinate 6,156 of JAJFFL010000039.1, read as the reverse complement.
GGCCTTGGAAGGCTCCCGGGTGACCGGCAAGCCCGGTCAGACGCTGGAAATGATCGCCCCCAACGGGATCGACGCCGGACGGGTTCTTCTCGTCGGGCTCGGGGAGAAGAAAGAGCTGGACGCCCTCGGCCTTGAACGCGCCGCCGCCGGGGCGGTCGGCAAGCTGCTGACGTCCGGGGCCGTGTCCGCGGTGTTGCGTTTGGACGGAATCAACCGCGCCGACGAGGACGCCGCCCGCGCCGGGCTTGGCGCCGCCTTGGCCGCGTACCGGTTCGACGGCTACCGGACGACGCTGCCCGACGACAAGCGGCCGTCGCTCAAGTCGTTTGAAATTGTCGCCGACGACGCGGACGCTGCGGCCAAGGCATGGGCGGCTTGGTCCGAGGTCGCCGCCGGTGTGGCGCTCGCCCGTGATCTCGTGTCTGAACCAGCCAATGTTTTGCATCCTGAGGAGTTCGCCCGTCGCGCCAAGTCGTTGGAGGCGGTGGGCGTCGAGGTCGAAATCCTCGGCGAAAAAGAAATGGCCAAGTTGAACATGAACGCCTTGCTTGGCGTCGGCTTGGGATCGGCGCGGGAAAGTCAGCTGGCGGTGATGAAGTGGAACGGCGGCGGCGACAGCGAACCTGTCTGCCTTGTCGGCAAAGGCGTGTGCTTCGACTCCGGCGGCCTCAACGTCAAAACGCCGTACGAATTCATGATGGAGATGAAAGGCGACATGGGCGGCGCCGCCGCGGTGACCGGCGCCTTGCGCGCGATCGCCGGCCGCAAGGCCAAAGCCAACGTCTACGGCGTGATCGGACTCGTTGAGAACATGCCCGACGCCAAAGCGCAAAGGCCCGGCGACATCGTCACCTCGGCGTCGGGTCAGACGATCGAAATCCTCAACACCGATGCCGAAGGCCGCTTGGTTCTGGCGGACGCGCTTTGGTACGCGCGCACGAAGCTGAAGCCGAGACTGATGATTGATCTCGCGACGCTGACCGGCGCCATGGTCATAAGCTTGGCGAACGAGTACGCGGGCTTGTTCTCCAACGACGACGCTCTCGCCAAGCAGCTCTTGTCCGCCGGCGACGCCGCCGATGAAAAAGTGTGGCGCATGCCTCTGGGCAAAGCCTACGACAAGATGATCGACAGCCCGATCGCCGACATGAAAAACGTCGGCGGCAAAGGCGGCGGCTCCATCACCGCCGCGCAATTCCTGAAACGTTTCGTCGACAAGACGCCGTGGGCGCACCTCGACATCGCGCCGACGGCTTGGAAGAACAAATCGGAAGATCCGCGCGAGCCGACGTGGGCGACAGGCTGGGGCGTGCGAATTCTCGACCGGTTCGTTCGAGACAACGCGGAATCGTGACGACGACCCCGGAGCACTGGTTTTACCATCTGGAACGCTCCGGCGTCTCCGAAGCGCTTGCGCCCCTTCTTGAAAAGACGCTGCAACGCGGCTGGCGCGCGCTCGTGCGGTCGCTCGATACCGCACGCCTGGAGTCGCTCGACGACGCGCTGTGGACATACCGCGATGCGTCGTTTCTGCCTCATGGACGCGACGACGGAGCGCGGCCTGAACGCCAGCCTGTGTTGCTGACGGTCCACGACGAAAATCCGAATGAAGCCGACGTTGTCTTCCTCCTTGACGGCGCCGGTGCGCCCGCCGATCTCAAAGGAGTGGAACGCGTCGTGGTCTTGTTTGACGGCGGGGACGCCGGATCCGTGCAAGCGGCTCGTGAAATGTGGAAACGTGTTGCGGCGGGCCAGGGGGCGGCGTCGTATTGGCGCCAGAACGCCCGCGGCGGTTGGGAGAAAGCTGGATGAAGACTTTGCCCTTGGCCTTCGCGGCCGGCCTGTTGTCGGCGTGCGCTTCGATCGGAACCTATGACGTCGATGATGGGGGCTACGCGCGCCGCGGCGTTGAAGAAGCGCCGGTGGCAAACGCGTCGAGCCACGAAACGCCCTTGGCGCAACCGACCATCCGTCTGGCCGACGGCAAGCTGCGCCCGCGCAGGGACGCGGCCGCCGACGTGGCGGAGAAACTTTGCGACGCCGACGGGTGGGCGTCGCTCACGGGCGCCGCGCGCGCGGACATTCCCGTTGATCGCTTGCCGAAGCCGCACCGCATCGTCGGTCCCGACGACTTGATCACTCAGGATTTTCTTCCAGAACGGCTGAACATCTATCTCGACAGGAACGGGGCCGTTTACCGGGTCGCGTGCGGATGACCGGACTCAGCGGTTTGAACTTCCAACGTTTCGGCGGCGTCTAGCCACTTCCGCTCGGCGTCGACGAGCAGCGCAACGGCGCGGGCGCGTTTCTTCGACAGGTCCGCGGCTGTCGTTGGGTCTTGTTGGTACAAGCCCAGCGCGGCGAGACCCTTGTCGATGGTGGCGATCACTGTGGTGAGCCGCGAAACTTCAGATTCCCAGCGTTGCGCCTCTTTCTTCAGAGGGATCAAGTGGGCGCGGCGAGCGGCAGCATCGCGGCGCGCTTCGCCCTTGACCGTCGTCGGCTTGATCGCGCGCGACCCGGAAGCTGTCGAGCGCCCTGAAACCAGCGCCCGGTAGTCTTCCATGTCGCCCTCAAACGGGGCCACGCCGCCGTCCGCCGCCAACCAAAGGCGATCGACGCAGCTTTCGATCAGGTGACGGTCGTGAGTGACCAGGAGGACCGCGCCTTCGAACGCGTTGAGCGCGTCGACGAGCGCCGCGCGGCTGTCCATGTCGAGATGGTTCGTCGGCTCGTCCAGAATCAGAAGGTGTGCGCCGTCAAAAGTGACGAGATGCATCAAGAGCCGGGCCCGTTCGCCGCCCGACAGATCGCCGGCCGGTGTCTCCGCCTTGCTTTGCTCGAGTCCGAAACGTCCAAGCCGAGCGCGCCGTTGGGCTTCGGTCGCTTCCGGCAACCGTTCGACCACGTGGTGGTAGGCGGACAGCTTCGGATTGAGATCTTCAATCTGATGCTGGGCGAAGAACGCGACCTGAAGCTTCTTGTGCTTGCGCATATGGCCGGAAAGCGGCGTCAGGCGGTCGCAAAGGAGCTTGGCGAAAGTAGATTTGCCGGCTCCGTTGCGTCCCAACAGACCGATGCGATCGTCGTCGTCGATGCGCAGATCGAGCCCTTGCAGCACGGGTCGGTTCGACTCGTAGCCGACTGCGACGCCTTCAAGACGGATGATCGGCGGCGCGATCGCTCGCGGCGCTTTGGGAAAGTCGAAAGGCGCGACCGGGCTTTCCACCATTGTCGCCACCGGCTTCATCTTTTCCAGCCGCTTGACCCTCGACTGCGCTTGCCGCGCCTTTGACGCCTTGGCGCGAAACCGATCAACGAAGGCTTGCAGGCGTCTGCGTTCGGCTTCTTGCCGTTCTTTGAGTTTGAACTGCAGAGTCTGTTGCTCGGCGAGCACGCGTTCAAATTCGTCGTAACCGCCGGGATAGCCGAACAGTTTGCCTTCTCGCAGATGAACGATTTGATCCACCGAGGCGTTCAGCAGGTCGCGGTCGTGCGACACGACAAGAGCGGCGGCAGGGTATCTTTTGAGGTGCGTCTCAAGCCACACCGCGCCTTCAAGGTCGAGATAGTTGGTCGGTTCGTCGAGGAGCAGCAGATCCGGCTTGGCGAACAACATGGCCGCCAAGGCGATCCGCATCCGCCATCCGCCGGAAAATTCCGAACACGGGCGCGCCAGATCGGCTTGGGCGAATCCCACACCGGCAAGAATTTCAGCCGCGCGCGCCTCCGCCGAGTGCGCCTCGATGTCGGTGAGCCGGGTTTGGATGTCGGCGATGCGGTGCGGCTCTATGGCTGTTTCCGCTTCGGCGAGGAGAGCGGCGCGTTCGGCGTCCGCGGCCAGGACGGTGTCGAGCACGCTGACCGCGCCCCCCGGGGCTTCCTGGTCGACGGCCCCGACGCGCGCGCCCTTGCGGACGTTGACCGATCCGGCGTCGGGGCTGAGATCGCCCTTGATCAAGCGCAGCAACGTCGTCTTACCGGAACCGTTGCGGCCGATCAGTCCAGCCTTGGTTCCGGCGGACAGCGCGATCGTCGCCTGGTCGAACAGGCGGCGGCCTTCAATGTGGTGGACGAGGTCGTTGACGTGGAGCATGGCGGCGGACCTATGCCCGAGACGTGGCCGATCAGGCAAGCGGCGGTGGTCAGGGTGCGAGGACGCCGTTCGCGGCCAAAGCTTCGATCTCGGAGAGGAGACCCGCCAAGACCGGCCGCAAACGGTCCGCTTTCGATGCCGAGTAGGCGTACGGCGGCAGTTCCGACGCCAGATAGGCGGCTTGAGAAATCTCCATTTGAACAGCGTGCACACCGTCCGCGGGTCGGCCGTATCGACGGGTCGTCCAACCGCCCTTGAAGCGCCCGTTGAGCACGTGGGTGTAGTCGCTGGCTGCGGCGCACGCACCGACGATCGCCGCCTCGACAGCGGCGGCGCACGTGACGCCGTCGTTGGTGCCAATGTTGAGATCCGGCAACCGTCCGTCAAACAGATAGGGAATGTGGGACCGGATCGAATGACAGTCGTACAGCACGGCGACGCCCCAACGGTCTCGAACGCGCGCGATCTGTTCGGCGAGCGCGGCATGGTAGGGCGCGTGAAATTCGGCGCGGCGCTCGGCGATTTCCGCGGCGCCGGGCGCCTCGCCGTCGCGCCAGATGGAAAGACCGTCGAAGTCAGTTTCCGGGACCAGACCTGTGGTGTTTTGACCGGGGTAGAGGCTCGCGCCTTCAGGGTCGCGGTTGGCGTCGATCACGTAGCGATGGAAGACGGCGCCGACGCGCGTGGCTCCGGCCAGGAGTCCGTCGTACAGCGTGTCGACGCGCCAATCAGTGTCCGTCAGGGCTTTCCCACGATCGTTTAGGCGGTCGAAAACGGCCGGCGGAACATGCGTCCCGGCGTGAGGCGCGGAGAGGATGACGGGGCTTGCGCCTTCGACGATCTCGACCGGATGCATGACGGCGCCTCATGGACAGAAGGGGGCGGCTCGTGTCTTAGACCAAGGCGTGGGCCCGGCCCAAACGCGCCGAGGAGAACACCATGACCGCGATTTTCGCGAAGACGGCGCTGACGCCGGACGGCTGGCGCGACGACGTCCGAGTCGAGCTTGGCGGCGATGGCCGCATCCACGGCGTTGACGTTGGCGGAACCGCCGCCGAGGCGATCGGCGTGGCGATACTTCTTCCGGCCCCTGGAAATCTCCACAGCCACGCATTTCAACGAGCCATGGCGGGGCTGACAGAAAACCGCGGCCCGTCCGGCACAGATGACTTCTGGAGCTGGCGCGAACTCATGTACCGCTTCGTCGCCGCGTTGACGCCGGACGATGTCGAGGCGATCGCCGCGCTGGCCTTCGTGGAGATGCTCGAGGCCGGCTACGCGTCCGTCGGCGAATTCCACTACCTGCATCACGCCCCGGGCGGCGGCGGCTACGAGGATATCGGAGAGATGTCGGCGCGAATCGCCTCGGCGGCGGGCGCGACCGGACTTGGCCTGACGCTCCTGCCGGTGTTCTACGCCCAAGGGGGGCTTGACGGGCGGCCTTTGGAGGGCGACCAGCTCCGCTTTCGAAACAACCGGGACTCCTATGCGCGGTTGTTGGATCGCGCGGAAGCTGCTGCGGCGGGAGCCGGCGCCGATTCAACGGTCGGCGTGGCGCCGCACTCGTTGCGCGCCGTGTCGCCCGGCGATCTGTCGGCGGCGGCGGCGTTGCGGTCCGATCGCCCGATCCACATCCACATAGCGGAACAGACGGCGGAAGTTGACGCCGTCGAAGCGGCGCTGGGCGCGCGGCCGGTCGAATGGCTTCTCGCCAACGCGGATGTGACGGCGCGCTGGTGCGCTGTCCACGCCACCCACATGAACGACAAGGAAGTCGCCGATCTCGCCGCGTCCGGCGCCACGGCGGGGCTGTGCCCGATCACCGAAGCCAACCTCGGCGACGGCGTTTTTCGGGGCGATGACTTCCTCACAGCGGGCGGGTGTTTCGGAATTGGTTCGGACTCGAATGTCCGCATTTCGCTGGTGGAGGAATTGAGGTTGCTTGAATACTCGCAGCGCCTGACACGGCGCGCGCGCGCCGTGTTGGCCGCGCCTGGGCGTTCGGTCGGACGCACGCTGTTTGAATCCGCGTGCGCCGGCGGGGCGCAGGCGCTCGGCCG
>JAJFFL010000038.1 GCA_021776705.1 Alphaproteobacteria bacterium | reverse complement strand
CAGTCGAGGGCGCAGCGCGCGCCGCCGGCCGGCAGCAGGTCTTGCAGCGCCGCGCGGTCGGCGCCCGCCGCGATCTCCGGCAGCACGGCCTCGACCTGCGCCAGCACCGACGCCGGCGTCTCGTCGCGGTAGTAGACGCCGTAGCCCTCGCCGCGCCCGACGTGACGCCCGTCGGCGATCTCCACCGCGACGCAGTCGAAGGAGTTGAACGTCACTCCGGTGATCCGGAACGGCGCCTTGGCGGCCCAGGACTCAATGTGCGCGGACGTCTTCATGCGGCCTCCCAAACCTGTCGCGCGCGAGGGTAGAGGCGGCGGCGCGGGAAGGCGAGCGTGAAGGGCTAGAGCACGAAGTCGCCGGCGCCGAGATCGGCGGGGCCGGTGACCTCGAAGCTCATGTCGGAGGCGCCGTCGCCGTCGACGTCGAGCTCGATCAGGCGGACGCCGCCGCCGAGGTCGGAGACCACCAGTTCGCTGGCGCTCGACGTGAAGGCGCCGACGACCGTGAACGCCTGGTCGCCGCCGGTCCCGCTGTCGGCGTCGATCGCCGAGAGATCGATGGTGTCGCCGCCGGGGCGCGAGAAATCGGTGATTTGATCGCGCTGGCCGGGGGTGACGCCGGAATCGCCGATCGAGGTGAACATGAAGGTGTCGCCGCCGCCGCCGCCGGTCATCACGTCGCGTCCGGCGCCGCCGTTGAGAATGTCGGCGCTGGTCCCGCCCGACAACACGTCGCCGCCGCCGTCGCCGTTGAGGATGTCTTCGCCGCCGCCGCCGAACAGGACGTCCGCGGCGCCGCCGCCGTGGAGGACGTCGGCCCCGCCGCCGCCGTTGATGTCGTCGATCCCGGTTCCGCCGTCGATGACGTCGGCCCCCGACGCCCCGGAGATGACGTCGGCGCCGGCCCCGCCGTCGATCACGTCGGAGCCGGTGAGCCCGTTGATGACGTCGTCGCCGCCGCCGCCGAACAGCGTGTCGACGTGGGCGCCGCCGTTGATCGTGTCGTCGCCGCCGTCGCCGTGGATGGTGTCGGTTCCGGCCCCGCCGAGGAGGGTGTCGTCGCCGTCGCCGCCGGCGATCGCGTCGGCTTGCGAGCCGCCATGGACGAAGTCGGCTCCTGAGCCGGCGTCGATGACGTCGGCGCCGCTGGCCCCGCGCAGGTCGTCGGCGCCGTCGCCGCCGTCGAGCGTGTCCGAGCCTCTCTGACCGTTGAGGACGTCGTCGCCGTCGCCGCCGATGAGGTCGTCGCGGCCGTCGCCGCCGTTCAGAGTGTCGCCGCCGAGTCCGCCGTCGAGCCGGTCGTCGCCGCCGCGGCCGTCGATCGCGTCGTCTCCCGCCGCGCCCCAGAAGGCGTTGTCGACGTCGTCGCCCCACAGCGTGTCGTCGTAATCGGATCCGATGACGTTCTCGATATTCACAAGCCCGTCAAATCCGCCGCCGCCGGTGTTCACCGTGACGCCCGGATCAAACCATTCGAGATCCATCGACACCGAACTGGCGGCGGCCTCATAGGAAAAAGTGTCGATGCCGTCGCCGCCGTCGACAAGGTCTCGATGCCCGGATCCGATGACGAAGTCATTTCCCTCGTTTCCGGTGATCGTCGCATTGCCGTTCGAATTGATGATCAGATCGTCGCCGCCGCCGCCCTGAAGCACATGCCCGAATTGGGGCAGGACCGACACGCGCAGTCCGCCGATCAGCACGTCGTTTTCGCCGCCGCCGAACATCGACGTGAGACCGAGATAGCTGCTGGCGTCGACGTGGAGCGTGCGGGCTTCGAAAAAAAATCCGCCGATGTTGTACTGCTCGACGCCGGTGACCGAATTGGTGACGTTGTTGATGTTGTCGACATAGCCCGTGTCGGTGATCGTCACATCGACGCTCGACGCCGGATCAAAGGCCAGCGAGATGACCAGCTCATCTTTGTCGCCTGCGCCGCCGTCGATGGTGTTGGTCCCGTTGAGCCGAACGTTGATCAGGTCGTCGCCGCCGCCGGTCGAAATGGTGTTGTCGCCTCCCGCCGAGACGACATGATCGCGCTCGTCGCCGCCGGTGATCGTGTCGTCGCCCAAGCCGGCGAAGAAATAGGTCTCGAGCGTCGGGTCGGGCGCCGCGAGCACGTCGTCGCCGGCCGTTCCAATCTGAAATCCGTAGCGTTCGATCAGGGCCCCGTTGGCGTCGATGATTTCGACGAATTCAATTTCGGCGATGCGGACCTGCGTGTTCACGCCCGAGGGGTCGCTCAAATAGGTGGTGGCGGACGGGTTTTCGGCGTCGGTCGAAAAAATGGCGGTGGTTGAAAAGTCCGTGATCGACCCGGCGACAATCGCCAGCGTGTCGATCCCGTCCCCACCGATCGCCGTCTCGTTTTCGAGAAACGTGACGACGATGCGGTCGTCGCCCGCGCCGCCGTCGAGCACGTCGTCGCCGCCGAGACCGTTCAGCGTGTCGTCGCCGCCGAGGCCGTTGATGACGTCGTCGCCGGCGGTGCCGTTGAGCGTATTGTTGTTGTTGTCGCCGTTGATGATCGCCATGACCTTGGTTCCGCTCGCTTTTTGCGGGCGGAAAAGTCCCACGCGCCATGCGGCGCCGCAAGCCACAAAACCGTGACGCCGGCTACCCCGGCGCGCCGGGGACGAAGCTCTCCACCAGGCTGCCGGCGATCAGGCGCCAGCCGTCGACGAGGACGAAGAAGATCAGCTTGAACGGCAGCGAAATGATCACCGGCGGCAGCATCATCATCCCCATCGACATCAGAATCGAGGCGACGACCAGGTCGATGACCAGGAACGGGATGAAAATCAGGAATCCGATCTCGAAGGCGCGGCGCAGCTCCGAGATCATGAACGCCGGGGCGACGACGCGCAGCGGCACGTCGTCGACCGACTCGACCGGGCCGACGCCGGCCATGTCGAGAAACAGCATCACGTCCTCGTCGCGGGCGTGCGCCATCATGAAGTCCTTGAACGGCTCCGACGCGGCGTCGAACGCCTCCACGGTCTCGACCTCGCCGTCGACGAGCGGCTGCACGCCGGCGGTCCAGGCGGCCTGAAACGTCGGCGCCATGATGAAGGCGGTGAGGAACAGCGACAGCGAGATGATGACCGCGTTCGGCGGGCTGTTCTGCAGCCCGAGCGCGGTGCGCAGCAGCGACAAGACGACGACGATGCGCACGAAGCTCGTGGTCATGATCAGGATCGACGGCGCCAGCGACAGGATCGTGATCACGAGGATCAGCTGGACGACGCGCTCCGACAGCTGGCCGTCGGCGTTGTCGCCGAGGTTGAAGGTCACGCCCGGCGCGGCGTGCGCGGCCCCGGCGAGCGCCAGCACCGCCAGGACGGGGAGGGCGATCAGGGCGAGGCGCTTCATGCGGCGTCTCCGGCCGGCTTCGGCGCGGCGTCGGCGCTCGCCACGACGACGTCGTTTTGCGGGCCGAGCAGCAGCAAATGTTCGCGGCCGGCGAAGCGCGCCACGATCAAGCGGCGGCGGGCGTCGAGCATGCGGCTGTCGACGACCTCGACGCGGCGCGCGCCCGCGGCCGCCGGCGCGGCGACGGTCAGCCCCAGCCGCGGCGCGAATCGCCGGAACGCCCACAGCGCCAGGGCCATCAGCCCGAGGGTGACGAACAGCGCCCCGACGTAGCGTCCGAAATCGATCAAATCCATGCCGGCGTCGGCCCCTCGCGAGACGTGAGTCGAACCCAGGTTTCATGATTCTCGCGCCGGCGGGGGCCGGGAAACAGCGGCTTTCCACCGGGTTTTGGCGGCCCGGCGGCGCGCCCGCGCCGGTTCTGGGCGCGCCGCTTGCCCCGCCGAGGCCGGGCGCGCCAAAGTCGGTGCGACCGACCCGTCCGTCAGGAGCGCCGCCGCCATGATCCACGTTTCGCGCCGCCTCGGCGTCGCCGCCGTCGCCGTCGCCGTCCTGTCGGCCGCCGCGGCGGCCGCGGCCCAGGGGCCGCCCGCCGACGCCGCCTGCGCCACCGACCTCGACCGCGTCAACCACATGTCCGGCTGGCAGGCCGGCTGGTTGCGGCGCTGGGACGGGCTCGCCCCCGACGGCGAGGCCGCCGACGCCGCCGAGGCCTTGCGCGACGCCGTCGCCGAACTCGACGACCGTGAGGCCCGGTTGCGCGCCGACCTGGACGGCCCGCAAACCGCGCCGCGCGCGGTCGTGGTCCGCGTCCTCGCCCAGCTCGACGCCGTCCTGGCGCGCCGCGACGCCGCCGGGCGGCCGGCGGCGGACGTGGAGACCCTCGACCGGGTGCGCGGCCACCGCCGCTTTCTCGCCGACGAGTACTTGCCGCGCACCCGCGCCACGTCGCCGCTGGCCGGGTCGCCGGACCCGGAGGCGTGCTTCCTCGCCGCCGCCGCGAATTGGATGGCGCTCGACGTCGACGTCGCGGCCGTCGAGGCCGCCGGCTGGCGGCTGCTCGACGAGTTCGGCCGCGAATTCGTCGCCCGCTCGGGGCCGGGCGAGGCGACCTTGGCCGCGCGCCTTACGGCGCTGCGCGACGCCGCGCCGGCGCCGTTGAGCGGCGAGGAATTGACGGCGCTGTCGGCGTCGGCGGTGGCGCGGGCGACGGACGCGGCGGCGGAATTCGTGCCCGACGGACCGCTCGCGCCGGTGCGGGTCGAGGCCATGGACGCGGCCGCCGCCGCCACGTTCCCGGCCGGCTTCTACCGCCGCGACGCCGACGGCGACGGCGTCTATGTGATCAACACGTCGCGGGCCCCGGAGCGGCGGCTGATGGCCGAGGCGATCGCGTTTCACGAGACGGTTCCCGGGCATCATCTGCAGAGCCAGCGGGCGCACGGGCGCGGCCGCTTCGACGCCGGCTTCGCCGAAGGCTGGGCGACCTACGCCGAATACCTCGCCGACGAGGCCGGCCTCTACAGCGCCGACGTCGACCGCCTCGGGGCGACCGCCAAGCGGCTGTGGTCGGCGAGCCGGCTGGTGGTCGAGCCGGGCCTGCACGTGCGCGGCTGGAGCCGCGACGAGGCCGTCGACTTCATGCTCGCGCACACCGCGCTGCCGCAGGCCGAGATCGAGATCGAGGTCGACCGCTACCTCGCCTGGCCGGGCCAGTCGCTCAGCTACAGCCTCGGCTTCGACCGCCTGCGCGGACTGCGGGCCGAGGCCGAAGCGGCGCTTGGCGACGGCTTCGACCTGCGCGCCTTCCACGCCGTGGTGCTCGATCCCGGGCCGCGGCCGCTGGCGCGCGTCGCCGACGACGTCGACGCCTGGATCGCCGCCGAGCGCCCGTAGACGCGCCGCCCCGGCGCTTGACGTCGTCGCGCGCCGGCGGCGACAAAAGGCAAGGAGACCGTGATGGCCGACATCGACCCCGCGTGGTTGGAAGGTTACGCCGCCGCCGCCGGCGCGCTGGTCGCCACCGTCGGCGTCGTCATCGTGGTGTTGCAGCTGCGCAATCTCGAGCGGTCGGTGTCGAGCGCGGCGCACGCGGCGATCTACGCCCGGGCGGCCGAGTTCCGCGCCCACCTCATCGCCCATCCGCATCTGCGCAAGTATTTCTTCGACGGGGTCGAGATCGCCGCCGACCACGACGACCACGACCGCGCCGCGACCATCGCCGAGCTCTACCTCAACTACCTCGAACACATCGCGGTCACCGCCGACAGCCTCGGCCGCCGCAACCGGCCGGCGCTCGACCGCTTCATCGCCGGCGCCTTCGCCAATGCGCCGATCCTGCGCGACCGCGTCGCCGACCAGAGCTGGGGCTACTCCGAAGCCCTGATCCGGCGCGCCGCGAGGCCCGAACAGGGTTAACCGCGTCTTAAGGCGACTCCCCCGGCGTCAACGCGGCGTTAACCGTAGCGGCGCAACGTCGACGCCATGAAGCTCGACGACATCGCCCTGATTTCGACCTTGCGCGACGCGCTCGGCTACCACGCCAAGCGTTCGAGCGTGCTGGCCCGCAACGTCGCCAACGCCGACACCCCGGGCTATGTGCCGCAAGACCTCGAGGGCGGCGACTTCGCCAAGGCGCTGGCCCGCGTCCAGGGCCCGCGGCCGGCGGCGCTGGCGCCGACGACGACGTCGCCCGGGCACATGTCGCCGGCGGCGGCGCGCGGTCCCGAGACCTGGACCGCCAGCCGCGCCCCCGACAGCGAGGTCACCCTCGACGGCAACGCCGTGGTGCTCGAGGAGCAGATGGCGAAGGTCGCGGAAAGCCGCATGAACTACGAGGCCGCCGTCGGCCTGTACCAGAAAACCCTCGGGCTGCTGCGCATGGCCGTGCGCAGCCCGAGCCGCTAGAGGAGCGCCGGTGATGGACGACAAGATCGGCAGCGTGCTGCAGGTCGCCGCCTCGGGCCTGCGCGCCCAGTCGGCGCGCATGCGGGTGATCGCGGAGAACGTCGCCAACGCCTCCGCCACCGCCAAGACTCCCGACGGCGACCCCTACCGGCGCCGGATCCCGGTGTTCGAGGCCGAACTCGACCGGGTGCTCGGCGTCGACACCGTGCGGATGACCAACGCGGTCCCCGACATGACCGCGTTCGAGCTCAAGTACGAGCCCGGCCATCCGGCCGCCAACGCCGAGGGCTACGTCAAGTACCCCAACGTCAATACGCTGACCGAGCTGATGGACATGCGCGCCGCCCAGCGCGCCTACGAAGCCAACCTCAACGTGATCGAGAACAGCCGCGCGATGCTGACGCGCACCCTCGACCTGCTGCGCCGCTAGGGGAGTAGACGATGACCGTCGACGCGCTCGCCGCCCTCAAGGCCTACTCCGCCGCCGCCGGCGCGGTGAAGGACCCGGCCGCCGGCCTGGCGGCGAAGGAAGCCGCCGGCGCGCCCGACTTCGCGGCCCTGGTCAAGGACGCCGTCGCCTCGACCGAAGGCACGCTGCGCCACGCCGAATCGATCACCGCCGCCGGCGCCCTCGGCCAAGCCGACCTCGTCGACGTCGTCACCGCCGTCACCGCCGCCGAAGTGACGATGGAGACCGTCATCGCCGTCCGCGACGAGGTGATCCGCGCGTATCAGGACATCCTGCGGATGCCGATTTAGGGACCGACGTCAATTTCGTTCAAGACCGGCGTGGCGCGGGGCGGCTAGCTGCGGGCGATGACGCGGGCGATTTTTTCTCTTTGGGTTGCGGCGGCTTTGGCCGCGTGCGTCGCTTCGGCTCCGGCTGCGTCGCCGGCGCCGTCGACCGCGTGGCGGGTCGGGCCGGCGCTGGGGCTCGACGCGCTGGTGTTCGTCGGCGCGCTGTCCGGCGAGCGGCTGCCGGCGGAGGCCTACGCCGCCGACGTGGCGCGCTACCGGGCGGCGCTGTCGCCGTCGGCGCGCGCGGCCGTCGATGCGATCGCGGCGGCGATGGCCGAGGACGGAAATCTCGTCGGGCCGACGCTGGCGCTGTATTTTTCCGCCGGGCCGGTCGACACGTTCGACGACGTGCTGGCCTCGGCGCGCGACCCGGAGACGCGTCTGCGGGCCGGGTTTGAAGCTTCGCCCTATTGGGACGCCGCCGCCTGGGCGACGTTCGCCGACCGCGTCGCTCCGGCGGCGGCGGAGGCGCTCGAGGGCCTGCGCGGCGCCGGGTTCGAAGACGACTGGCGCGCGGTTCACGGCCCGGCGATCGCGGCCGCGGCGGCGACGCTGAGGCGCGACCTGTCGGGCTACGACGTGATCGGCGAGCAGGCGCGCCTGCTCGGCCGGCCGCTGGCCCCCGAGATCGAGATCTATCTGCTCGCCTATTCGAAACCCTACGGAATCAAAATTGTCGGCCAGCGGTTCGTCAACCACTACGGCTACGGCGCCTCGATCCATCTGCGCACCGCGTCGCACGAGATTTTCCATCCGCCGTTCGACCTCGACGACGCGGAGCTGTGGGCGTCGCTGGCGCCGCTCGCCGCCGACCCGTGGATGACGGCGATCGTCGACGACCACGACCCGGCGTTCGGCTATCGGACGTTCGAAGGCGTGGTCAACGAGGACGCGGCCCAGGCGCTCGATCAGATCGTGTCGGAGCGGCTCGGGGCGGGGCGGGTTCCGGGCGAGCGCTGGCGCGGCGCCGACGGCGGCATGCATCTGCTCGCCGCGGCGTTGTACCGGATGCTCAAGGACGACGGGTTCGACGCCCGCGGCGGCGACTTCGAGGCGTGGCTCACGGCCGCGATCGCCGACGGGCGGCTGACGGCGGCGAACCTGCGCGCCCGCGCCGCCGAGGTGGTCGGGGCCGAGGCCGTCGACCGCTGGGACCGGGCGCCCTAGGCGGCGAACGCGCGGCGACGTGCGCGGATTCTGCGCCCCAAAAAAGACGCCGCCCCGCGCGGGACGGCGTCTTTCAGGCCGGCGGTCGCAACGCTACCGGCGCTTGTCCCGGCGGTCCTCGCGGCGGTCCCAGCGGTCTTCGCGCCGGTCCCAGCGGTCTTCGCGGCGGTCGCGGACGTCTTCGCGGGCGTCGTAGTAGTCCTCGATGCGGTCGCGGCGGCCGCCGTCGTGGTTGGCGTCCCAGACATCCTCGCGGCGGTCCCACACGTCCTCGCGCCGGTCGCGGCGGTCTTCGCGGCGGTCGCGGACGTCTTCGCGGCGGTCGAAGCGGTCCTCGAGCCGATCGAGCCGGCCGGTCGGGTGCGCGGCCGCGGCCGGCGCGGCGGTCAGCAACACGGCGCCCGCAAGCGCGGTCAAGATCATCGGTTTCATGGCGTCGTCCTCGTGGCGACGTCCCTCGCCGACCTCCAACGCGGCCGCGACGGCGTTCCGTCGCAAAAAAATCGCCACGGTTAACGGCGGCCGGAATCTGGCGGGAAAAGGAGCGGGGCGACGCCCGCTGCGCGGCGTCCGCTAGAGCACGAAGTCGCCGGCGCCGAGATCGGCGGGGCCGGTGACCTCGAAGCTCATGTCGCTGACCGCGTCGCCGTCGACGTCGAGCTCGACCAGACGGACGCCGCCGCCGAGGTCGGAGACCACGAGTTCGCCGGCGCTCGAGGTGAAGGCGCCGACGACCGTGAACGCCTGATCGCCGCCGGTTCCGCTGTCGGCGTCGATGGCGGAGAGGTCGATCGTGTCGCCGCCGGGGCGCGAGAAGTCGGTGATCTGATCGCGCACCCCGAGGCCGACGCCGGAATCGCCGAGCGAGGTGAACACGAAGGTGTCGCCGCCGCCGCCGCCGGTCATCACGTCGGCGCCGGTTCCGCCGTCGAGCACGTCGGCGCTGGTGCCGCCGGTGAGCGTGTCGTCGCCGGCGCCGCCGCGCAGCGTGTCGGTTCCCGAACCGCCGAACAGGATGTCGTCGCCGTCGCCGCCGTCGAGGACGTCGGCGCCGCCGCCGCCGTTGATGTCGTCGATCCCGGTTCCGCCGTCGATGACGTCGGCTCCGGAGGCCCCGGAGATGTCGTCGTCGCCGGCCCCGCCGTCGATCACGTCGGAGCCGGTGAGCCCGTTGATGGCGTCGTTCCCGCCGTCGCCGAACAAGGTGTCGCCATGGGCGCCGCCGTTGATGGTGTCGTCGCCGTCGCCGCCGCGAATCAAGTCCGCGCCGGCGCCGCCGAGGAGGGTGTCGTTTCCAACCACGCCGAAGAACGTGTCGCCCTGGTTGCCGCCGCAGGCGAAGTCGTCGCCGGAGCCGGCGTTGATCGTGTCGGCTCCGGTGGCGCCGCGCAGCTCGTCGTTCCCGGAGCCGCCGACAAGATCGTCGGCGCCGTTGAGTCCGTTGAGCTTGTCGTCGCCTTCGCCGCCGTCGAGTTCGTCGACGCCGGCGCCGCCGTTCATGACGTCCTTGCCGCCGCCGCCTTCCAGCGTGTCGGTCCCGGAGCCGCCGTTGAGGACGTCGTCGCCCTCGCCGCCGTAGAGCGTGTCGTCGCCGCCGTCGCCGGACAGGTTGTCGGCGCCGAGATCGCCGAGGCTGCCGCCGCCGAAGATGGTGTCGTCGCCGAAGCCGCCGCGGATCGTGTCGTCGCCCTCCATGCCGTGGAGGGAGTCGTGGCCGCGGCCGCCGTCGATGACGTTGTTGAAGGTGTTGCCGGTGATGACGTCGTCGCCGCCGCCGCCGACGGCGTTCTCGATCACCACGCCGGCGGCGATCAGATAGCCGGCGCTGACGCCCTCGACGTAGGAGATCAGATTTTCGTAGCTGGTCGTGGGGCCGGCGTCGTCGAGTCCTTCCAGTCGGATGACCACGTCGCCGGCGCCGCCGTAGACGATGGTGTCGACGCCGCCGGTGTCCCAGATCGTGGCGTAGTAGGCGCCGGCGCCGTTGACCCCGTTCAACACATAGGTGGAGTCGCCGGACGCGAAGGTCGCGTTGGCGCCGTACTTCTCCTGCAGCACGACGAGATCGAACATCATCGGCCCGGCTTGCAGGCCGAAGGTGTATTCGCCGCCGTCGTGCGACGGCCCGGTCGCCCAGCCGTCGTTGTAGGTCATGGTCGTGAAGACGCCCTGGTTGAGGAGGTCGTCGCCGAAGTCGCCGAACTCCGACGTCACGCCGTCCCAGATCGTCGACGTGCCGCCGGTGTCGTGCGGATGGGCGAGGCCGAGGCCGTGCAGCAGTTCGTGGACGATGGTGACGAAGCCGAGTCCGCCGGGCTGCAGCCCGTCGGTCCACTCCGGCAGCACGGTGTCGAACAGACCCTTGCCTTTGTTGAACCCGCCGGTGCCGGGCGGAAACATCAGACCGAGGAAGCCCTCGCCAAGCTCATCGACATAGTCGGAGCTGTCGATCGCGCCCAAGACGAAGTCCGCGGCGGCGGCCGAATTGACGATGACGAAATCCAGATCGACGGCGTTGGAGATCATCTCGAACGCGGTGTCGAACGCCGCCAGGTCGGCTGCCGACCAGCCGCGCGAAAAGAAGTCGACCGGAAGGCCGAAGCTGAGGCGCACGGATTCGCCGGCGCCGGCGAAGTAGACCTTCACCGTGTTCGAAAACAGCTGCGTGCCCCAGTCGATGGAATCCGTGAACTCGGCCATGTCCGCCACAACCCCGCGCGCTGCCGGATGTTCAGGCTTTTAGGACCGCGGCCGACGCCTGTCGACCGCGTCGTCGCGACGCGTTCAGCCGCCGCGGTCCGCCAGCAGTTTCTCCAGCCGCGCCGTCATGCGATCGCGGGCCGCGTCGAGGGCGTCGCCGGTTTCGGCGTCGAGGTCGTCGGGGCGGGCGGCGGCGACGGCCATCAGGGCGCGCTCGGCCGCGGCCAGGCGTTCGGCGACCCGGGCCCAACGCTCGGCGGCGTCGAGACGGCCGAAGCGGGCTTCCTCGGCGGCCCGGCGCACCGCCTGGGCGGCGTGGTCGGCGGGGTCGTGCGGCGG
>JAJFFL010000037.1 GCA_021776705.1 Alphaproteobacteria bacterium | reverse complement strand
ACCGAAGCGATGGTGGCCGAAGCTTTGGCCGAACCGGTCGAGCAGATCGTCGACGCGGTCAAGGTGGCGCTGGAAGCGACGCCGCCGGAACTCGCCGCCGACATCGTCGACAAGGGCATCGTCCTGACCGGCGGCGGGGCGCTGCTGCGCAACCTCGATTCGGAGCTGCGCGAACGCACAGGATTGCCGGTGACGATCGCCGACGACCCGCTGTCGTGCGTCGTGCTGGGATCGGGAAAGGCGCTGGAGCAGTTGCACCAGATGAAGGGCCTGCTTTCGGCCGCCGTTTGAGGCGAAGGGAGCGTCCATGACCGACCGCCGTCGCCGTCAACGCGCGACCGACCGTTTCGGCGGCCCGTTCGCGCGCGCGGTGCTCGTGGTGATGATCCTCGGCGCTCTCGGCTTCTCGGCGATCTCCTACCGCACCGACTGGGTGCGCACGAGCCGCGCCTACGTCGACGACGTCGTGGCGCCGATTCAGGGCGTGGTCGCGATTCCGTTCGCGGCCTTGAGGTCCGGCGCCCGCGGCTTGTCCGATCATTTCGACGTCCATTCGGAAAACCAGCGGCTGAAAGAGGAAAACGCGCGCTTGCGGGCCTGGTACGAACTGTCGTCCGCGATGCGTTCGAAAATGGAGCGTTACGAAAAGCTGCTGGCGTTGAACCCGGACCCGGCGGCCCAAGTCGTCACCGCACGGGTGATCGGCGAAACTTCGGGCCCGTTCGTGAAGACACGGTTGGTCAACGCCGGGTCCACGGACGGCGTCGAGCCCGGACAGGCGGTGCTCACCGAGACGTGGCTCATCGGCCGCATCGTCACCGCCGGGCGTTCGTCGTCGCGCGTGCTGCTGCTCAAAGACCTCAACAGCCGCGTGCCGGTGATGGCCGAGCGCAACGGCGCTCGTGCGATTCTCGCCGGCGACAATTCCGACCGTCCGAAAATTGAATTCCTGCGCACTGGCCATGGGCTCGTGAACGGCGACCGCATCGTGACTTCGGGCGACGCCGGTCAGCTGCCGCGCGGCCTGGTGATCGGGGAGGCGGTGGTCGACCGCGGCGGCGCCTGGCGCGTGCGCCTGTACGGCGACGACGCCCCGGTCGACTATGTGCGGGTCGTGCGGTTCACGTTTCCGTCGCCCCCTGAAGACGAGATCGCGGTTCCCGAAATCGGCGCCGCCGGCGGCGGCGAATCCGACGCCGCGGGACGCACGGCCAACGCCGGAGGGGCGGGATGAAAAAACTCGACCTCGACGAGTTCGGCGGGCCGCGCGACGTGGCGCTCGGCATAGGTTTCGCGGTGCTTGGGGCGATCTTGTTCGCGTCGCCGGCCAGGGTCGCCGGCCTCGATCTGCCGTTGCCGTGGCTTGGCCTGACGCCGGTGTTCTTGTGGGCGGTGTTGAGGCCCGGCTTGGGCGCGTCGCTCGGCGCGTTTGGGGCGGGTTTGCTGCAAGACGTGATTTCGGGCGGTCCGATCGGCGTCTGGGCGTTCGCGTTCTTGATTGCTTACGC
Organism: Alphaproteobacteria bacterium; assembly: GCA_021776705.1. GTDB lineage: Bacteria > Pseudomonadota > Alphaproteobacteria > Caulobacterales > Maricaulaceae > JAJFFL01. The sequence goes on along the minus strand of JAJFFL010000037.1, from coordinate 6,825 downwards.
GGTCACCGTCGGACAACGCGAGGCGCTCCTCGGTCAAAGCGGCGGGGCATTGTGGATCGGTTTCGGCCTCGCCGCCGCCGCGGCCGCGGGCGCCGCCCTGGTGTCCGGATGGCTGGCGATGTCGACGTCGGCGATGCAAAACGGCGTCGCGCCGGAGCTGGAAGGCCTCGGCGATCTGCGTTCACGCGGCGGGCCGACGCCGGAAGCGTTCAAGCTGGCGTTGCAGGCGACGGTGACGATCGCGTGCGCGGCGCTGACGGTGCGGCCGTTCAGAGGCTTCGCCCGAATCGGCGCGGCTCAGGGGGCGTTGCGATGATGCGCCGCCACCTTGAACACGGCGAACGCGCCCGGGTGTTGACGCGGCGGGCGGTGTTGATGGCCGGCGCCGGGGCGACGGCGTTCGCCGGGCTGACGGTGCGCTTGTGGCAGCTGCAGGTCGTTCAGCAGGCCGAATACGCCAACCTGTCGGAAGACAATCAGTTCAACCTGCGTCCGGCGCCGCCGCCGCGCGGCCGCGTCGTCGACCGGTTCGGCGCGGTCATCGCCGACGATCAGGAAGACTATCAGGTGCGCGTCGAGGCGTGGCAGATGAAGGACCGCGACGGGGTTCTCGCCAAACTCGCGCGGGTGATCGGGCCGAAGGATTCGGAAGAGCGGACCACCGGCCGCGTCGAGCGCTGGAAGGCCTTGATCGCGCGCGCCCGCCGCTTCGACGAAGTCACCCTCGAGACCGACATCGACTGGGAGACGTTTGCGCGGGTCAACTTGCATCGGCCGGACTTGCCGGGCGTGATCGCGGAAACCGGCCGCACCCGCACCTACGGCGTCGCCGCCCTGGCCGGAGGCGCGCGCCGCAACGCCGACGCTTTCGCGCACGTCGTCGGCTACGTGTCCAAGCCGCACGACGGCATCATCGACGAAAAACTCGCCGCGATTCGCGACCCCCAAGAGCGCGCCCAGCTCGCCCGCATCATGCGCCATCCCGGGTACCGTGTCGGTCGCGCCGGGATCGAGCTGACGCAGGACAATACGCTGCAGGGCAAATGGGGCCAGCTGCGCGTCGAAGTGGACGCTTACGGCCGCACGATCCGGGAGATCGGTCTCGATCAAGCGACCGTGCCCGGCGAAGACGTGCGCCTGACCGTGGACGCCGAGGTGCAAGCGTTCGCGCAAGCCCGCCTGGAGGGCGAAAGCGGCTCCGCCGTGGTCATCGACGTTGAGACGGGGGAGGTGATCTGCCTCGTGTCCGCGCCTGGGTTCGACCCCAACCGCTTCGCGCGAGGCATCGTCCAGCCGGCCTACCGCGCGCTCATCAACGACCCGCGCAAGCCGCTCTACAACAAGCCGTTGGCGGGTCTCTATCCTCCCGGCTCGACGTTCAAGATGATCACCGCGCTCGCCGCCTTGCGCCACGGCGTCATGGACCCGCGCGAACGCGTCTACTGTTCCGGCAAGACCCGCCTGGGCGACCGCACGTTCCATTGCTGGAAACGGGAGGGCCATGGCTCGATCGACATGCGGTTGTCGATCAAGCGGTCCTGCGACAGCTACTATTACGAGGTCGCCAAACGGGTCGGCGTCGACCGCCTGGCGGAGGAGGCGCTGCGCTTCGGCCTCGGATCGGCGTTCGGACTCGCCGCCCCGGGCGGCAAGAACGGCTTGGTGCCGACCGAAGCTTGGAAGCGCGCCCGCTTCGACGAGGCCTGGGCGCAGGGCGAAACCCTGATCGCCGGCATCGGCCAAGGGTTCCTTCTGGCGTCGCCGCTGCAAATGGCGGTTTTGACGGCGCGGATCGCGACTGGGCGGGCGATCTCGCCGCGTGTGATGTTCAATGAACAGCCGACGCCGCGCGCCGAAGATTTGGGTCTGGAAAGCCAAATGCTCGCCGCGCCCGAACACCTCGCGATCGTGCGCGACGGCATGATGGCGGTCGCCGAGGAAGCGGGCGGCACGGCCTACTACGCCCTCGGCATGAAGGGCATTGATCTGCCGGGCGTGAAGATGGCCGGCAAGACCGGCACCAGCCAGGTGTTTCGGATCACCGAGGAAGAACGCGCCGACGGCGTCCGCAAGGCCGGCGAACTGCCATGGCGGCTGCGCGACCATGGCCTGTTCATCGGTTTCGCGCCGTTCGACAAGCCCAAGTACGCGGTCTGCGTCGTCGTCGAACACGGCGGCGGCGGCTCGACGGCGGCGGCGGCCCCGGCGCGCGACATCCTGCGCGAAATCGTGCGGCGCACGCCGGGCCTGGTGGCCGACGCCGGCGCCCCGGCGCGCGGGTGAAGCCATGGCGATGATCCAAGGCATGACCACGTACGACCCGTCCGGCGGCCCGCACAGTCTGCGCGGGCGGGTCTTTTCGATGAGTTTCGCCGGTTGGACTCTCGTCCTGCTGGTCAGCCTCCTCGCCGGCGTCGGCGTCGCCATGTTGTATTCGGTGTCCGGCGGCTGGGAGCCTTACGCCTCGCGTCACGCCACTCGGTTCGGGTTTTCGCTGCTGGTCATGCTGGTGCTCGGCTTCGTGCCGATGCGCGTGTGGTCGTCGCTGGCGTACCCGTCCTATTTCGTGGCTCTCGCCTTGCTGGTTTTGGTCGAGTTGAAGGGCGCGACGGCGATGGGCGCGACCCGCTGGATCGACATCGGCCCGGTGCGGATCCAGCCATCCGAAATCATGAAGCTGGCGCTCGTCTTGGCGTTGGCCCGCTACTACCACGGCTTGTCGATCGAGCGTGTCTCCGGGTTCTTTGGAATCTTGCCGCCCTTGTTTCTGGTCGGCGCGCCGGCCGCGTTGATCGTCAAGCAGCCGGATCTCGGCACCGCCGTCCTGGTGGCGGCCACCGGCGCGACGCTGATTTTCCTGTCGGGCATCCAATGGCGCTGGATTCTGCGCGGCGCGATCGCCGGCCTGGCCGGCGTCGTGGTCCTGTTTTTCTTCGGGCTGCAGGATTATCAGCGCGCCCGAATTCTCACATTCCTCAATCCGGACACCGACCAGCTCGGCGCCGGCTATCACATTCTGCAGTCGAAAATCGCCATCGGCTCGGGCGGCGTCTGGGGCAAGGGATTCAACGAAGGCACCCAAACGCAGCTGAACTTCCTGCCGGAAAAGCACACCGATTTCATCTTCACCGTCATCGGCGAGGAATTCGGTTTCGTCGGCTCGGTCGGCGTCCTGGGTTTGGTCTGCGCGATCTTGCTGGTCGGCATCTACATCGCGCTGAGCTCGAAAGCGCATTTCGGCCGGCTCGCGGCGCTTGGAGTCTGCGCCACGTTCGCCTTTTACGTGGTGATCAACACCGCGATGGTGATGGGCTTGGTGCCGGTCGTCGGCGTGCCCCTGCCGCTGGTCTCCTACGGCGGCACGGCGATGATGGCCGTGATGGCGGGGTTCGGGTTGCTGCTGAACGTCCACATCCACCGCGAGGACGAACTCCCGAGCGCCGGCCGCTTGCTCTAGGTTTCGGCTTTCCCGGTTGACCGTTCGGTCAGGCTTGGCCAGCATCCGGCGCAAATCCCGTTGGGGGGAGGAGAACACATGTCCGACACGCCAGCTCATGCGCCGGCGGCGACCTTACAATGGTCGTCGCGTTTCGCTTTTCTCATGGCCGCGATCGGGTCCGCGGTCGGGCTTGGGAACCTTTGGCGGTTTCCGTTTCAAACCGGCGCCAACGGCGGTTCGGCGTTCGTGTTCGTCTACCTCCTTTGTGTTCTCCTGATCGCGTTTCCGGTGCTGGTGTCGGAAATTGCTGTCGGCCGGCACAAAGGCATGTCCGCCGTCGGGTCGACCCGCAATCTGGCGATTGACGCCGGCAAGTCGCCGCGATGGTCGATCGCGGGCTGGGTCGGCATGACCGCCGCGTTTTTCATCTTGCCGACTTATTCGGTGATCGCCGGACAGGTGATGGCGTATTCGGCGATGGCGTTCGGCGGCGTGTTTTCCGGCGTCGACGGCGCGGCCGCGGATCTTCCGCTGTTTGCGAACACGACCCATACGCTGTTGTGGCAATTCCTGTTCATGTTCATCACCGTGATCATTGTGGCGCGCGGCCTGACCGGCGGCATCGAGAAGGTGGTCACAATCTTGATGCCCCTGTTCTTCGTCATGCTGGGCGGCTTGGCGATTTTCTCGATGTTGAACGGAAACGCTGGCCAGGCGCTCACTTATCTCTTCAAACCGAACTTTGCGGCGATCAACGGCGGCATGGTGCTCGCGGCGCTCGGTCAGGCGTTCTTCTCCATCGGAGTCGGCGGCGCGATCATGATCACCTACGGGTCGTACTTGAGTCCGAAAGAGAATATTCCCCAGTCGGCCGGGATCATCGCCGGCGCCGACACCGGCGTCGCCATCGTCGCCGGCTTGATGATCTTCCCGATCGTATTCGCGGCCGGGCTCAACCCCGGCGCCGGCATGGGCCTGATTTTCAACGCGATGCCGAACGTGTTCGCGCAGATGCCGATGGGCAACATTGTCGGCGGCGCGTTCTTTTTCCTCGCGTTTATCGCCGCCTTGACGTCGTCGATTTCGCTGCTTCAGGTGGTGGCGTCGTTCACCGACGAACACACCGATCTTTCGAAGGGCACGACGGCGATCATTTTCGGCGGCTTGGCGTGGTTCCTTGGGGCCGGATCAGCGTTCTCGAGCGAATTCGGCTCATTCCTCGACATCTTCGCCGGTGAAATTGCTCTGCCGATGGGAGGGCTGTTGATCGCGCTGTTCGCCGGCTGGGTCGTGCCGAAGGCGATCATGCGCGGCGAGCTCCCGCATGCGTCGAACACCTTCTTCTCCGTGTGGCGGTTCCTGATCCGCTTCCCGGTGCCGCTGGCGGTCGCCTACATCTTGGTCAGCGGCCTCAACAGCCGGTTCCACTTTGTGGACATGATCACAGGTATCACAGGCGGCGGCTCCTAGCCGCCGGCCGCAGCGGCCAGCTTCTCCGCGGCGCGGACGAGCCCGTCGACGATGCCGGGCTCGGACGCGGCGTGGCCGGAGTCCTCCACCAGGTCGAGCTGCACGCCTGGCCAGGCGTCCGCCAAGGCGACGGCGGAGGCGGGCGGGGTCACCAGGTCGAGCCGGCCTTGCACGATGACGCCCGGAATTCCGGACAAGGCGCCGGCGCCGTCGAGCAGCTGGTTCGGCGTCGTCATGAATCCGGCGTTCGCGACGTAGTGGTTCTCGATCCGCGCCAGGGCGTCGACCGCCCGCGGCGCGCCGCCGCGCGGCGGCGCGACCGCGTCGGAGCGGGAGATCGCCGCGCCTTCCCACGGCGTCCAGGCGCGCGCCGCGGCGGCCCGCACCCGGCGGTCGGCGGCGGTCAAGCGGCGCTGGTAGGCGGCGATCGGATCCGGGCGCTCGCTCGCGTCCAGATGGCCGAGAAACCGCGACCAGCTGCGCGGCAGAAGCGCCCCGGCGCCGCCGCCGTAGAACCAATCGATCTCGCGCCGGGTGATCAGGAAGACGCCGCGCAGGATCATCCCGGCGACGCGGTCGGGGTGGGCCTGCGCGTAGGCGAGCGCGAGGGTCGAGCCCCAGGAGCCGCCGAACAGGGTCCAGCGTTCGAGGCCGAAATGGGTTCGTATCCGCTCCAAGTCGTCGACCAGATCCCAGGTCGTGTTGTCCTCCAGGGAGGCGTGCGGGGTCGAGCGGCCGCAGCCGCGTTGGTCGAAAAGGATGATTCGCCAGGCGTCGGGGTTGAAGAAACGCCGCATCGCCGGCGAACAGCCGCCGCCCGGGCCTCCGTGAAGCACCACCACCGGCTTTTCGTTGCGCTGGCCGCACTGTTCGAGATAAAGGGCGTGTCCGCCGCCGACATGAAGGGTTTCGGCGGCGAAAGACGTGAGCGGGGGGTGAAGCGGCCGCAGGGATCGATTCCCGCGCGATGGGGTTCGGCCGCCGCTCGTTAACGCCATGCGCGAGAACCCTTTGCGGAATGAACGCATCAGGTTACGTTATGACCTCCGGGGGGCGGTCGAAACAAGGCTGGCGGGCTTAATGGTTCGGACGATCACCTTCGCTGTCTGCGTGGGCGCGCTTGCCGCGCTCGGGGGCTGCACCACCGTGAATTTCGGCGGGCAGGGCCGTGCGACAGCCATCGACGAAGCGAGCCTCACCCAACCTCAACGCGACCTTCGCGCCGCCGTCGGCGCGCTGGAGTCGCGCGCCGACGATCAAGGCTGGTCGTCGGGCGACGGCATGGCCGCCGCCGCCGCGCGGGCGATCGACGTGCTGTTGCACGGATGGAAGAAGGCCGACGAGAACGCGTCCCCCGAAGAGCCGAAAGACCGTCTTCAGGACTACGTGCGCCAAGCCGCCGCCTCCGACACGCCCGATGCGGCGCTGTTGGGCGATCTCGCCGAAATTGAAAGCTTGGTTCAAGACGTCAACGGGGCCGCGAATCAGATCGCGGTGATGTCCAATCTCGACCGCGCCGCCGTCGCCGACGACATCCGGCACGTTGAAAGCGCCATGGCCACGGCGCGCCGGGCCGAGTCGTTTTTCCTCGACGTGACGTCGCAGCTGGCGCCGCGCTTGTCGGACGACCAACGAAAATCGGCGCGCGCCCGACTGGCGACGCTGAACACCGAGATCGCGCGCATGAGCGACCTCGCCGACGCGCTCAACGCGGCCCGCGCCGCGGGCGGCTTCGAAGTCGGGTGATCGCCGGGTTCGACCCGCAATCCGTCAAAGGTTTTCTGACACCGGACGAAGGCGAGGCGCTGCGCGTTCTGGCGCGCGACTCCGCGCCGCTGGGTCCGATCGTCGAAATCGGCTCTTACGTCGGGCGTTCGACGCTCTACCTCGCCGCCGGCGTGCGCGAGGCCGGCGGC
>JAJFFL010000036.1 GCA_021776705.1 Alphaproteobacteria bacterium | reverse complement strand
CGACGCCGGCGACAGCGGCGGCGGCCACCAGCGCCGGGATCGGCGCGAGCACGCCGCCGGCCGCCAGCACCGCCAAATCGATCATCGCTCCGCCGCCGACAATGGTGATGGTCCGGCGTCGCTCGGCGCGCACGTCACCTTCGCCGCGATCACCCTGCGTCATGCCTCAAATCCATTGACCGGCGGCTGAAGGGGCCTGATACCGCAGCCGCGCGCACAAATCGACAATACGCATCCGCAATCCGTCGGCCGCGCATCTCATCCGTGCTGGATAAAGACCGGAAACGCGAATATGACGAATTGTTCATGAAAGTCGATCAATCATCGTCGTTAATCAATGTATGTTTCGCGTTTTTCAATAAATGTTCGTTGACATTCATGATGAGGTGACTAGGGTGCGCTCGTACAAAATCTCCTGGGGGGACGCGAACGTGTTGCGTCACGTGCTTTTGACCAGCGCCGCCTTGGCGTTGACCGGTTGTTTGACGCCGCCGGCCGGGCGCGAGTCCGTGCCGGTTTTCGACGCGCCGTTCGCGTGGTCCGCGCCGACGCCGGACTCGGGCGTGCCGGCGAGCGGCGACTGGGTTGCGGGATTTGACGACCCGACGCTCAACGCGCTCGTCGAAGAAGGCTTCGCAATCAACTACAATCTCGCCGCCACCGCCGCCCGTCTTGAGCAGGCTTTCGCCATCGCCACCCAGGCCGGGGCCGGCCGCTTTCCGTCGGTCGACCTCAACAGCCGCAACACCCGCACCGACAGCCGCCCCGTCGACTCCGGCACGTTCGGCCTGAGCCTGCAGGCCAGTTGGGAGGCCGACGTCTGGCGCCGCGTCGCCAACCAGGCCAAGGCCGGCACGCTCGACGCCGAAGCCGCCTTCGCCGACCTCGAAGGCGCCCGCCTGTCGCTCGCCGGACAGATCGCGCAAGGCTGGTACGACCTCGTCGAGGCCCGACTCAACACGGCGTTGTCGGAAGACGAAGTGGCCACGTTCGAACGTTCGTTGCGCCTGACCCAAAGACGCTACGACGCCGGCGTCGCCGGCGCTCTCGACGTGCGCTTGTCGCGGTCGTCGCTGGCGTTGAGCGAAGCCTCCCTCGCGCAGCGACGCAATTTCGAAAACGGGGCCGCGCGGGGCTTGGAAGTGCTGCTCGGTCGTTATCCCGCGGCATTGATTGAGAGCGACCCGGATCTGCCGACTCTCGCGCCGCTCACCGGCGTCGGCGCGCCCGGCGACCTGCTGGCGCGGCGACCCGATCTGCGCGCGGCGGAGGCGCGGTTGGAATCGTCGGGATACCGGGCCAAGGTGGCGCGCAAGGCGCTGTTGCCGAGCTTGACCTTGAGCGCTTCCGGCGCCGGGGCCAACACCAAGCTCGAGAACGTGCTCGACGTCGACGGTCTCGTCAGCACGCTCACCGCTTCGCTGTTGCAGCCGATCTTCCGCGGCGGCGCGTTGCGCGCCGAGGTGCGGCGCTCGGACGGCGTCGTGCGCGAACGGCTCTATGCGTTCGCCAATCAAGTCTTGACCGCGTACCGTGAAGCCGAAGACGCGCTTGACGCCGAGATCGCCTTGGCGATCCAAGAAGAAGCCTTGGGTCGGGCCGCCGACGAGGCGCGCGAAGCCGAGTCCCTCGCCGAACGCAACTACACGCGCGGCGTCGGCACGATATTCGAACTGCTCGACGCTCAGCGGCGACGGATAAACGCCGAACGGTCGTTGATCGGCACCCGAGCCGAGCGCGTCGCCAACCGCATTCGCCTGCATCTGGCGATCGGCGGCGAGTTTTATGTGAGCGCGGGCCCCGGAGCCTTCGCCAAGGAGTCAAACTCATGAAGTCGCCCGTCGGTTTTCGCACCCTTTTCACGACCATCGTGCCGATCTTGCTGATCGTCGGTTTCGTCGTCGGCGGGATCGCGATGATGCAGGCGCTGCGCAAGCCGCCGGAAGCCGCACAAGTCGAACCCAAAGGCCTGGCCGTCTTCGTCGCCGAGGCGACGCCGACGAACGTCACCTTGTCGGTGACCACCCAGGGCGAAGCTCGGCCGCGGCGCGAGATCGACGTCGTGCCGCAAGTCGGAGGCAAACTTGTCTACGTGTCGCCGGCGTTCATCGAAGGCGGCTTCTTCGAAGAAGGCGACGTGCTCTTGCGCATCGACCCGGCCGACTACCGTTTGTCCCTCACCCGCTCGTCGGCGGAAGTCGCGCGCGCGCAACGCGCGCTCGACCGTGAAATCGCCGAGGCGGAAATTGCGGCGCGCGATTGGGAGGAGCTCGGCGAAGGCGAAGCCTCGTCCCTGACGCTGCGCGAGCCTCAACTCGCCGAAGCGCGGGCGTCGCTCGCCGCCGCGCGGGCCACGCTGCAAGACGCCCAGCTGCAGCTTGACCGTACCGAAATCAAGGCGCCTTTCGACGGACGCGTGCGTGAGAAGTCCGCCGACACAGGACAGTTCGTGTCGCCGGGCTCGTCGCTCGGCCGCATCTTCGCCACCGACGTGATTCAAGTGCGTCTTCCGCTGACCGACGACGAACTCTCCATCCTCAACCTCCCCGTCGCCTACCTCGCCACCGAGGACGACCCGGGCGCGCCGGTGGTCCTCAAGGGGGCCGTGGGCGGAGAGGAGCGCAGCTGGGAAGGCGCGATCACGCGCACCGACAGCGCCATCGACACCCGCACGCGGACGCTGTTTGCGTTCGCCGAAGTTCAAGATCCTTACGGCGCGGCCGCTGAAGAAGCCGGCGCTCCGTTGCCGGTCGGCCTGTTCGTCACGGCCGAGATCACCGGGCGCACGATTGCGGACGCGATATCGTTGCCGCGTTCGGCGTTGCGCGGCTCCGACCAGTCGTTCGTGGCCAATCAAGACGGGACCTTGTCCATCCGCACGGTAAAAGTCGCCTATTCGGACCGCGACCGCGTCGTGCTCACCAGCGGCGTCGAGGCGGGCGAATTCGTCGTCACGTCGTCGATTCTGTCGCCGCAAAGCGGGATGAAAATCGAGGCCTTCGATCCGAGCGGCGTCTTGCTGTTCCCGAAGCCTGAAGAAGCCGAAGACGAAACCGACGGGGACGAATCCGACACCGAGGCCGCCGTGGCGGCGGCCGAGGCGAACGACGGAGAAAACCTGTGAGCGAATACAATCCCGGCGACGTCGTCGTCGACGACAAGGGCCTGATCGCTTGGTGGGCGAAGAACGGCATCGCCGCCAACCTCTTGATGATCGTCGCCTTCATCGGCGGCATCGTCGGCTTCAATTCCATGGAGCGCATGGTTTTCCCGAGCGCGGATTTCAACGGTCTGCAGATCTCGGTGAGCTGGCCGGGGGCCGCGCCGCAGGAAGTTGAAGAGCAAATCATCCTCCGCATGGAGGAGGCCATCGCCGACATGGAGGGCATCGAACGCCTGACGGCGACCGCCGGAGAAGGATTCGGCTCGATCAGCGTCGAAGCCGAGCGCTCGATCGACATGGACGACTTCGTCGACGAGGTGAAGCGCCGCGTCGACGCCGTGAACAATTTGCCGCCGTCGAGCTTCCGCCCGCAGGTGCAGCAGTGGTCGTCGACCCAGCCGTACATGGGCATGGCGCTGCACGGAAACATCAATCTGGTGCAGCTCAAGCGCTTGGCCGACGACGTGCGCGAAGAGGTCGCCCGGCTGCCCGGCGCGGCGCGCACCGTCGTCTGGGCGACGTTGCCGGAAGAAGTGGCGATCGAAATCTCCGAAGCCGCCCTGCTCCGCTACGACCTGACGTTCGACGAGGTCGCCCGGGCCATCCGCAATTCGTCGATGACCACGTCGGCCGGCAGCGTGCGCACCGACGTCGGCGACGTGTCGCTGGGATCGCGCAACCTCGCCGAGACCGCCGCCGAATTCGAGAACATCATCATCCGTCAGACCCCGGACGGCGCCATCGTGCGGGTCCGCGACGTCGCGACGGTGATCGACGGATTCGTCGACGCCAACCTCGAAAGCTCGTTCGACAACGAGCCGATGGCTCTGATCGCGGTCTTGACGCTGCAAGAAAAGATGAACGTCGTCGAGACCCAGAAGGCGGTCAAAGACTACATCGAGCAGAAGAACCTGGAGCTGCCGCCGGGCGTCGAACTGACGATGTGGTGGGATGATTCCAAGGCCTACTTCGGTCGCATGAAAACGATCACCACGAGCGCCGCGATCGGCCTGGTCCTGGTGTTCATCGTCTTGATCTTGTTCCTGCGCCCGATCGTCGCCTTCTGGTGCACGGTCGGCATCGCGGTCGCGTTCGCCGGCACGTTCGCGATCCTTCCCGCGGTCGGCGTGTCGCTGAACATGCTCTCCTTGTTCGCGTTCCTGCTTGTGATCGGGATCATCGTCGACGACGCGATCATCGTCGGGGAGAACATCCACAACCAGGTCGAACGCGGCGAGAAAGGCGTCAACGCCGCGATTCTCGGCACCCAGCTGGTCGCCAAGCCGGTGGTGTTCGCGGTCATCACCTCGATGATGGCCTTCGCGCCGTGGATGATGCTTTCGGGGCCGGAGGTGCAGTTCACGCGCCAGATTTCGCTGGTTGTGATCGCCGCCTTGTCGTTCTCGCTGATCGAGTCCCTGTTCATCCTTCCGAACCATTTGTCGCACATGAAGCCGCAACGCTTCGACGGGCCCTTCGGCGGCTTTTTGAGGTTCCAGCGCCGCGTCGCAGACGGCCTGGTGTGGTTCGCCCGGCGCATGTACCGGCCGGTCGCCGAGATGGCCGTGCGCGGCCGCTACGTCACCGTGACGCTGTTCGCCGGCCTGTTCATTTTCTTCATCGCCGCCTGGCAAGTCGGCGGCTGGGTGAAGTTCAACTTCATGCCGGAAGTCGAGGGCGAATACCTTCAAGTCACGATCGACATGCCGGACGGCACGCCGTTCGCCCGGGTGCAGCAGATCAAGGGTCAACTTGAAGCCGCCGAAGAACGCTTCATGGAGGCCATGAACGAGGAGTACGGCGACGCGGGCAATCGCGAAGTCAACGTCGTCGAGAGCATTTCGGCGATCGCGTCCGACGGGCGAATCCAGGCCTGGATCGGCCTCGTGCCGCCGGAAGCACGTCCCGAAGGCCTGTCGATGAAAGACGTCGCCGACCGGCTGCGCGAAGAGCTCGGCCCAATTCCCGACGCCGAAGAGGTGCGCCTCGACTTCACGTTCAACAACAACGACGGCGGCGTGCGCTTCGCGCTGCAGGCCAAGGACGGCGACCTTCTCTCGACCGCGGCCGAAGAACTCAAGACGCAGCTGTCGTCCTACGACGCGGTGTTCGAAGTGCGCGACAACATGCAGTCCGCCGCCGACGAAGCCCGCATCAACCTGCTGCCCGGGGCGCAGGCCACAGGCCTGACCCTGGCCGACGTGACACGCCAGGTGCGCCAGGCTTTCTACGGCGAAGAGGTGCAGCGTCTGCCGCGCGACGGCGACGACGTGCGCGTCATGGTGCGCTACCCCAAGGACGCGCGCGAATCGCTGGACGCGTTCCGCAATTTCCGGATCCGCACGTCGGACGGACGCGACGTGCCGCTGGCGTCGATCGCCGAAGTTGAATTCGCGCCCGGCGTCAGCCGGATCCAGCGCCGCGAACGCCAGCGCGCGATCTTCATCACCGCCGACGTCAAGGGCGACGCCGCGATCGAAATCCGGCGCGACCTGGACGAGAATTTCTTCCCCGAATGGCAGCGCCGCCACCCGACCGTGTCGCGCGATTTGATCGGCAACGCCGAAGGCGAACAGGAGTTCATGGCCGAGATCCTGCGCTTGCAGCTGATCGTGCTGCTCGGCATGTACATCCTGCTGGCCGTGGCCTTCCGGTCGATCTTCCAGCCGTTGCTCGTGATGACCGCGATTCCGTTCGCCATGACCGGCGCGATCATCGGCCACATCCTCATGGGCACGCCGCTGGCGCTGTTCTCCTTTTTCGGAATCGGCGCGGCCGCCGGGGTGGTGATCAACGACAACTTGGTTCTCATCGACTACGTCAATCGCCTGCGGGCGGCCGGCGTCGGCGCCTTCCAGGCCCTGATCGAGGCCGGCACGGCGCGGTTTCGGCCGATCCTCCTGACCTCCGTCACGACCTTCATCGGCGTCCTGCCGATGATCGGGGCGCGCTCGACCCAGGCCCAGTTCCTCAAGCCGATGGTGATCAGCCTCGGGTTCGCGGTCGTCTTCGCTTTGTTCCTGACCTTGTTCCTGGTTCCCGCCCTCTACGCCGTCGGCGTCGACGTGGCGCGGTTCTTCAGGTGGGTGTTCAAGGGACAACCTTACGAAGGAATCGGCTCCCGCTACGACCCGCACGCC
>JAJFFL010000035.1 GCA_021776705.1 Alphaproteobacteria bacterium | reverse complement strand
TCGACGCCGGCGTCGCGCACCCGGGCGACGAATTCGACGAAGCAGTCCGGGTCGAAGAAGAACTGCGAAATCGCGCGCGCCGCGCCGGCGTCGACCTTGCGCTTGAGATTGTCGATCTCGGCGTCCCAGCTCGGACTCTCGGGGTGGCGTTCCGGGTAGACGCCGACCGAGACCTCGAAGTCGGCGACGCTCTTGAGCCCGGCGACGAGTTCGGCCGCGTACGGGTAGCCGCCGGGGTGCGGCGCATAGGCCGCGCCGAGGCCGGCGGACGGGTCGCCGCGCAAAGCCACGATGTGGCGCACGCCCATGTCCCAATAAGCTTGCGCGACGGAGTCGACCTCGCCCTTCTCGGCGTCCACGCACGTCAAGTGCGCGGCGGGCACGAGATCGGTCTCCTCGAGAATGCGCTGCACCGTGCGGTGGGTGCGCTCGCGCGTCGAGCCGCCGGCGCCGTAGGTGACCGACACGAACGTCGGGGCCAACGGCGCCAACTTGGCGATCGCGCCCCACAGCTTGCCCTGCATCTCCACCGACTTCGGCGGAAAGAACTCGAACGACACCTTCGGCCGGGTCCCGGCGGTGAAACGCGCGGCGTACTGGGCGATGGGTCCGGGGCCGGTCACGCGCGCGCCTCCAGGCGTCGACGGCCGGCGGCTTCGCCGGCGAGCCGCGCGGTCCAGATCTTCACCGTCAGCCCGTCCTTTTTCGGCTCGAGGGCCACCGGATCGTCGAGCGTGAGACCGGCGACCGCGGCCCAGTCGCGCACCTCGTCGTCGGAGAAGCCGAGGCGGCGGTGGGCGTGCTCGTCGCGCAGAAACTCATGCCCGTGCGGGGCGAAGTCGACGATCAAGATTCGCCCGCCGGGGGCGAGGGTGCGCGCGGTCTCGGCGACCGCCAAACCGGGGTCGTCGAGGTAATGCAGGACCTGGTGGATGGTCACCAGGTCGGCGACCCCGTCGTCGAACGGCAAAGCGTAGAGATCGGCGTGACGGACCGAGCAATGGGCCAATCCGGCCTTGGCGAGATTGGCGCGGCCGATGGTCAACATTTCGTGCGACAGATCGATGCCCACGGCGCGCTCCGCCTGGTCGGCGAACAGCTCGATCACCCGCCCGGTGCCGGTGCCGACGTCGATCATGAAGGCGAACGGCCCGTCGCCGGCGGCGGCGCGCATGGCGTCTTCGACCTGGGCTTCGGCCAGTTGCAGGGCGCGGATCCGATCCCAGTCGAGGGCGACGGCGCGAAAGTAGCTCGCCGCCGCGTCGGCGCGCGCCGCCTTCACCGTCTCCAGGCGTTCGAGATCGCGGCGCAGGGTCATGTCATCGCCAGGCAAGCCGGCGACCGCTGCGTCGGCGATGCGGCGCGTCGGCGGGTCGTCGTCGGTCAGCCGGTAGAAGACCCACGCCCCCTCCGGCAATCGTTCGACCACCCCGGCTTCGGCCATCAGCTTCAGATGACGGCTGACGCGCGGCTGGCTTTGACCGAGGATTTGAACCAATTCGCTGACGGTAAGTTCGCCCCGCGCGAGGAGAGCGAGGATGCGGAGACGGGTGGCCTCCCCGAAAGCGCGAAGCACGGCGACGATTCGATCCATCCCCGCACCCTAACGCATCGCTCAGATCACATAAAGATATCTTTATGCGCGAATGATCGAGGGCGCCGGCAGCGTAAACTTTCGATTAACATGGATCGTGGCCAAATGATCACGGAAACAGCGTTGAAGCGCGCCGCAAAATCACCATCCTAATCGGCGATTCAAACGCGCAACCGCGCCGCGTCCAGAGGGGACCTTATGAAGTACATCGCGTCGATCTTGGCCGTGATGGCCATGGCGGCGGGCGGTTGCGCGGGCGACGGCCGGCCAGCGGTGGGCGTCGACCGCGTCGCGGACCCGATCAAGTCGGCGGCGGAACGCAGCCGTCTCGCCATGGCGAACGGCGTCAACGGCACCCTGGAAAGTTTCGAAACGCCTCAGGACGCGGTCGTGGCGGATCCGTTCGAAAGCTGGAACCGCGCCGTCTTCAAACTCAACTCCGGCCTCGACACGGTGCTCCTGGAGCCGGCGGCGAACGCCTACCGTTTCGTGCTGCCGAAATTCGGCCGCAACCGCGTGCGCGATTTCGTCGACAACCTCAAAACGCCGGTGTGGTTCGCCAACGATCTGCTGCAAGGCGAATGGGGCCGCGCCGGCAATTCCGCCGCCCGCTTCGGCCTCAACACCACGTTCGGGCTCTTGGGGACCTACGACTTCGCCGCCCACCAAGCGGACTTGCCGAAGCACGACGAGGACTTCGGCCAGACCCTGGCGGTCTGGGGGGTCGGCAACGGGCCGTATCTGATGCTCCCCCTGCTCGGCCCCAGCACGTTGCGCGACGCCGCCGGACTCGGCGTCGACTACGCAATGGATCCCCTGACGTGGGCCGAGTTCGAGGGCGACGACACATTCCGGATCGGCCGGCGGGTCGCCGACGTGGTCGACATTCGCGACCGGGCGCGCGACGCATTCGATCAGATCGGGCGCGCCGCCGATCCCTATTCGCAGGCCAAGTCCGTTTACATCCAAACCCGGAACCGGCGAATCGCGAACGGACGCAACGAATACGACGATTTGCCGGACTTTGACTGAAGCCGCTGGGGAGCGGGGGCGAGGCCGCCGGATGTCCGGCGGCGCAAGACAGGAGAGACGGACAATGAGACCCGTCATGACCGCGATCGCCGGCGCCGCGATGGCCGTGTTTCTCGCAGCCGCCGCCGTCGCCGAGGACGCGGCGGAAGCTTTTGTTCAAGAACACGCGTCGGAAGCGCTCTTGATTCTCAACGACGGCGAGTTGGCCCTCACCGAAAAGAAGGACGCGTTCCAGGCGCTGATCGACGACATCGCCGACGTGCCGAAGATCACGCGCTTCGTGCTCGGCCGCTACGCGCGCGGCATCGACGAACAAGCTTACGCCGAGTTCGCCGAGACGTTTCGCGAGTACGCGACAGGCGTCTACGAAGACCGCTTGGGCGACTACGCCGGCGAAGACCTCGTGGTCACCGGTTCGACCAGCCGCAAGCCGGGCGACGTCATCGTGCATTCTGAAGTCCGCGGCGGCGCAAAGCACGAGCCGCTGACGGTGAACTGGCGCGTGCTCACCGACGAAGAGGGCACGATGAAAGTCGTGGACGCCGAAGTCTACGGCGTCTGGCTGGCCCTCAATCAGCGCGAAGAGATCACGACGCTGATCGGCAACGCCGGCGGTCGCGTCTCGGCGGCGACCGAGGCCCTCAAGGCCAACATCATGGCCCGCGCCGCCGCCGCCGGCTGACCGCGGCTCCAAGACGGACCGAGCGAAGCCCCGGCCCCGGCCGGGGCTTCGTCGTTTCAGGCCGGCGGAGTCAACGCCGCCGGAAGCGCCCCGGCCGCCGCCGCCGCGCCGAGCAGCACTCCGACCGCGTTGTTCGCCGCGTGCGCGGCGACGGCCGGCCAGATCGAGCCGCTCGCGCGAAGCAGCCAGATCAAGACGAACGCCATCAAGAACGCGGAGATCGCCTGCGCCGGCACGATGTGCGAGACCCCGAACATGGCGGAGCTGACCAAGGCGGCGAGCCACAACGGGCGGTTCGACGCCATCCACTCGAACAGAAAACCGCGGAAGAACACTTCTTCGGCGAACGGCGTCACCGCCATCACCATGACGAAATAGAGGGCGGCCACCGCAATCCCCTCGTCGCCGAAAGCGAACGGCGGCCGCGACATCGCCGCCCATTCGGGCAGCGCCGCGACCATCGCCTTGGCGAGTCCGAGCCGCAGCGCGAAAAACACCAGTCCGGCCGCGACGCCGATGGCGATCCACGCCGCCGTGGTCGGCCTGAGTCCGAAAGTCTCCCATCCGCGCTCGGCGAGTCGCACGCCGATCAGCCAAAGCGCAAGCATCAACGCCGCCGCCTTGATCGCCTGGCTGGTCAGCAACAGTGACGCCGGCAAGCGCGGGCCGTCGCCGAGGTACGCCTCCACCCCGATCGTGCGGGCGACGATTTGAAAGTGCGCGACGCTGAAGAGCGCATAGAGAACCAAAAACCCGAGCAGGACGAACAACCCGTCCCGAAACCGCCACGCGCGCGCCGCCGCCGTCATATTCGCCTCCGCTTGTCCACGTCGTCGGGGCGAACACAGCGCGGATCGGGCGCGCGGCCCATCGAGGAATGTCAATTCGACGTCAGGTCGGCGCGGATCCGCCGTCCAAAAGCCCCAGCGCACGCGCCCGCGCCACGGCTTCCGTCCGTCGCTTCGCGTCGAGCTTGGCGTAGATCGCGGTGTTGTAGGTCCGCACCGTGCCGGGCGACAGCGCCAAGTCGCGCGCGATCTCCTTGTCCGAAAGACCTTCGGCCATCAGCCGAAGGATCGCCACTTCGCGTTCGCTAAGCGGCTCGAGCGGGGCTGGAGCGTCGACCGGCGCTGCGGCGGGCGGCGGGCCGACGCGCTCGACAGACGCCAGGGCGCCTGACCGCGCGCCGTGGCGCACCCGTACCCGCGCGCCCTCGACGATTTCGTCGGCGAGCGCCGCGTCGATGGAAAATGCGCGACCGTTGACCAAGAGCCGCGACGACCCGAAGGCGATCACGCCGACGCCGGCGCGCGTCCGCACCCGAGCTTCGCCCTCGACCGCCGCCATGCCGTCTTCGGCCAAGTCGCGCCGCGCGGCAAGAACGTCGCCAGGCGCCTTTCGAAACAGCCACGCCCACCACGCCGCGAGCGGCAGGAGAATGAACAATTGGCCGCGCGCGGCGAAGCCGGGATCGACAAGCTTCCAAACGACGGCCGCCGACGCGGCGAACACGACAAAGGCCAACGCCGCCGACGCCGCGCCGCGGGCCACAGCGAAGGCCTGAAGCCGCGCGCGTTCGGCGTCGGTCATCAGCTAGGCCCGGGCGAATTTCTGGAACTTGATCCGGCGCGGGATGTCGGCGTCGGGGCCGAGACGGCGCTTCTTGTCTTCGAGGTAGTCGGCGAAGTTGCCTTCGAACCATTCGACATGGCTGTCGCCTTCAAACGCGAGAATGTGCGTGGCGATTCGATCGAGGAAAAAGCGGTCATGCGAGATCACGACCGCGCAGCCGGGAAAATCCTCGAGCGCGGCCTCGAGAGCGGCCAACGTTTCGGTGTCGAGGTCGTTGGTCGGCTCGTCGAGCAGCAGCAAGTTCGCGCCCTCTTTCAGCATCTTCGCCAGATGCACCCGGTTGCGCTCGCCGCCCGACAGCTTGCCGACCGGCTTTTGCTGATCGACGCCTTTGAAATTGAACGTGGAGACGTAGGCGCGGCTGTTCATCTCGCGGTCGCCGAGCGTGATCACGTCGAGCCCGCCGGAAATTTCCTCCCACACGGATTTGTTCGGGTCGAGGGCGTCGCGCGACTGGTCGACGTAGCCGAGCTTGACGGTCTCGCCGAGGCGGAAATCGCCTTTGTCCGGTGTCTCCTGGCCGACGATCATGCGGAACAGGGTCGTCTTGCCGGCGCCGTTCGGGCCGATGACGCCGACGATGCCGCCGGGCGGGAGCTTGAACGTCAGGTCGCGCACCAGGAGCCGGTCGTCGTAGCCCTTGTCGACGTGGTCGGCCTCGACCACGACGCCGCCGAGCCTCGGGCCGGGCGGGATCGTGATCCGAGCGGTCGAAATCTCTTCCTTCTTGGCCTTGTCACGCAGCTCTTCGTAAGACGAAATCCGGGCCTTGGATTTGGCTTGGCGCGCTTTCGGGCTGGAGCGGATCCAGTCGAGTTCGCGCGCCAACGCTTTTGAACGGTGCGCCTCCTCCCGTCCTTCCTGCGCCAGCCGCTTGGTCTTTTGCTCGAGCCACGACGAGTAGTTGCCCTCGTAGGGCACGCCCTGGCCGCGGTCGAGTTCCAACGTCCAGGCGGTGATGTTGTCGAGGAAGTAGCGGTCATGGGTGACCAGAATGACCGCGCCCGGGTAGTCGATGAGATGGTGTTCGAGCCAAGCGACGCTTTCGGCGTCGAGGTGGTTGGTCGGCTCGTCGAGCAGGATCAGATCCGGCTTGGCGAGCAGCAGCCGGCACAGGGCGACGCGGCGATTTTCGCCGCCGGAGAGGTTGGCGACCTCGGAGTCGGCCGGCGGGCAGCGCAGCGCCTCCATCGCCATCTCAATCTTGGAGTCGATGTCCCAGGCGTCGGCGGCGTCGACTTTCTCCTGCAGCGCGTTCATCTCCTCCATGACCTCGTCGGAGTAGTCCTCGGCGAGTTTCATGGAGGCGGCGTTGTAGGCGTCAAACAGCCGCTTGTCGGCGGACCCTTCAATCACGTTCTCCCACACCGTCTTCGTCGGATCGAGTTCCGGTTCCTGCGGCAGATAACCCGCCGTCGCGCCGTCGGCGATCCACGCCTCGCCGGTGAAATCGGAATCCAGGCCGGCCATGATCTTCAACAGAGTCGACTTGCCGGAGCCGTTGACGCCGACGACGCCGATCTTCGCGTCCGGGTAGAACGACAGGTTGACGTTCTCGAGGACCTTCTTGCCGCCCCGGTAGGCCTTGGTCAGGCCGCGCATGTGGTAGATAAACTGTCGCGCCATCGGCGGGATCGCTCCTTGATGAATTCGAGATTCGCCACGTTCGTCCTATATGGACGCGTGGACGGGTCGGCGCGCGTTGTAACCGGCCCGCCGCGGCGCGCCAACAGCCTTTCCGACCGCTGAACGAAGGGTAACTTGTGGGTCGACGGGGGGCGGCGTACGCCTGAAGATTGCTCAAGTCCCCCTTGGGACGCCGCGTTGGAACGGACGCAGATGCTTCTGCCGCGACTCATCGCCGGATTTTTCGCCGTCGCGCTGGCGGCTTCCGCGTGCGGCGAGTCGCCCGCGCCGTCCGACGAGGCCGGCGTCGACGCCGCGGCGGCCGGCGTCAACGGCGAAGAACCTTGGCTGCTCCCGCGCTCCCTGTTGTTCTCCGACCCGCCGCAGATTCGCGCCCGGCTGTCGCCCGACGGCAGCAAGCTGGCGTGGCTTGCGTCGAAGGGCGGCGTCATGTCGATCAAGATGGGGCCGGTGGAAAAGCTGAGCCACGCCGAAGTCCTGATCTCGGAGATGGGCCGCAGCGTCGACTATTTCGAATGGGCGCGCGACAACGTTCATCTGATCTATGCGCTTGAGCCGGATGGCTCGGGGCCGCCGGCGCTGTACAGCGCCGACTCCTACACCGGCGCCTCGGTCGAGCTTGCGCCGTCCGGCGCCAAGAGCCTTAGCTACATCGTCGCGGCGAGTTGGGACCACCCGGACCAGGTCA
>JAJFFL010000034.1 GCA_021776705.1 Alphaproteobacteria bacterium | reverse complement strand
GATCGCGCCCGAACCCGCGCCGCGCCCGCGGCCGGCCCCGGTCGACGTGGGTCTGATGCAGGAGCGCCCGGTCAATCTCGCGTCGATCCTCGAACACGCGGCGAAGAACCACGGCGCGCAAGAGATCGTCACGGCGCTGATCGAAGGCGGCATGCACCGCCAGACTTATGCCGAGACGTTGACGCGGACCAAGAAGCTCGCGAACGCGCTCCGCCGACTCGGGATCCAGCCCGGCGACCGGGTCGCGACCATGGCCTGGAACACCCACCGGCACATCGAGGCCTGGTACGCGATCTCGGGCCAGGGCGTGATCTGCCACACGGTCAACCCGCGATTGTTTCCCGAGCAGATCGCCTACATCGTCAACCACGCCCAAAACCGCGTCGTCTTCGTCGACCTGACGTTCGCGCCGCTGGTGGAGAAGCTGCGCGCGCATCTGCCGACGGTCGAACGCTACGTGGTGATGACCGACCGCGCGAACATGCCGCCCGGCGATTGGCTCTGCTACGAAGATCTGATCGCGGCCGAGAACGACGACTTCACGTGGCCCAGTTTTCCCGAAGAGACCGCGTCGTCGCTTTGCTACACCTCGGGCACCACGGGCGAACCCAAGGGCGTCTTGTACTCGCACCGCTCCAACTTGCTGATGGCCTACGCGACGTCGAGCAAGGACGTCATGAACATGGGTTCCGGCGACGTCAGCCTGATGGTCGTGCCGATGTTTCACGCCAACGCCTGGGGCATGGTCTACGCGGTGCCGATGGCGGGCGGAAAGTTGATCTTGCCCGGCATGTCGCTCGACGGCGCCAGCACCCACCGGCTGATCAAGGAAGAACGCGTCACCGGGTCGGCGGCGGTGCCGACAGTGTGGTCGATGCTGTTGCAGCACCTGGAGAAAACCGGCGACAACCTGGAGCCGCTGCGCGAGGTCATCATCGGCGGCTCGGCCGTGCCGCGCGCCATGTTCGAGGTGTTCGACAAGAAATACGGGGTGACGGTGATTCAAGGCTGGGGCATGACCGAGACCAGCCCGGTCGGCACCATCAGCCGGCTGCTGCCCAAGCACGCCGGCCTCGACTACGAGGCCAAGCTCGACATCCGGGTCAAGCAGGGCCGGGCGATCTACGGCATCGAGCTCAAGATCGTCGACGACGCCGGCGCCGAACTGCAGCGCGACGGCCGGCGCTCCGGCCGTCTTCTGGTGCGGGGGCCGTGGGTGGCGCGGGCCTACTTCGGCCGCGACGAAACCATCGTCGACGCCGACGGCTGGTTCGACACCGGCGACGTGGCGACCATCGACGCGGACGGAATCATGCAGATCACGGACCGGGCCAAGGACGTCATCAAGTCCGGCGGCGAATGGATCTCGTCGGTCGACCTGGAGAACGCGGCGGTGGCGCACCCCGACGTGGCCATGGCCTGCGCGATCGGCGTCCATCACCCGAAATGGGAGGAGCGGCCGCTGCTGCTGGTGGTGCCGAAAGAAAACGCCTTCCCGAACGCCGAGGCGATCTTGGAGATCATCGGTCGGCACTTCGCGCGCTGGCAGTTGCCGGACGAGATCATCTTCGTCGACGAACTGCCGCTGACCGCCACCGGCAAGCTCGACAAGAAGGTGCTGCGGGAAAAATACAAGAACCGATTGAAGGACGTCGTGATCGAAAAAGACGGCGCTCCGAACCGGCGCTGAACGCGCCCCGGTCCCCGGGATTGGGACCCGCTTGTCCCTGCCGCGGAGGACGCTCGGGCCGCGCGATCCGGCGCTCGCGGCGCTTCAAGAACCGTTCGCGGCGACGCGTCCGCGGCAGCCGGCGGGTCGCGCCGCGGTTGGCGCGAACCGGCGCGCCTTATCCCCGCGTCAAGACCCTTCGAGCGGGCACGACCGGTCCGACCGCGTCGCCATCGCGGCGCGCATCGCGGCCATGTGCTCGTCCTCGCTGGCGTAGGCCTCGGGCGAGGCCGGGACGACGAGAACCAGGTCGCCGGCCGGCGTGACGTCGTCGCCGGCCGCAACCGGACTGACCACCGCGATCGTCAGGTCCGGCGCGCGCGCCGCCAGCCGTTCCGGGGTCCCGAGGCCGCCGTCGCTGTGGAACGAGCCGTTGAGGTGGACGACGCGGCGGCCGGGCGCCGCCTGGAGATGGTCGAAAATCGACTCCGCCATGGTTTCGTCGCGGACCACCTGGGCGGCGTAGCTGCGCACCACCGCGGCGCTCGGACCGTCGCCGTCGCCGGCCGCCGCGCCGTGCGCGCCGGCGCCGGACATGAAGCCGATGAACTTGTCTTTGTAAGGCCCGTCCGACAGGTCGAGGTCGGCGGCGGCCCAGGCGCGCGCGTCGGCGTCCAGCCGGTCGAGCGCCTCGGGCCCGAGCCGGCCGACGCAGCGCACGATCCAGGTCGGGGCTTCGGCCGCGATCACCGGCAGGCCGTTCGCCTTGGCGTAGGCGACCAGAGGCCGGTAGGAGCCGTCGTAGTTGGCCCAGGCGCGGCCGTCGGCCTTGAGCGTCGCCTCGCCGATTTCGCCGGCGAGGTAGCTGTCGAGCACCGGCTGGGTGTCGCGCTCGAACTGCTCGAGGCTGAGGCTGACGAGCGGGTGGCGCGCGTGCAGCGCCTCGAACAGGCGCAGCTGCGCCAGGTGGGCGGCGTTGTTGTTGTGAAACTCGCCCAGGAACACGACGTCGGCGCGCGCCAGGCGGTCGGCGGCCTGGTCGAGGCTGAGGACGGCGCCGTCGGCGGGGTCGACGATCTGAAAATCGTACAGCGTCGCGAGTTCGGCCGGCGGCGCGGCCGGGGGCGTCGTCGCGCACCCGGCGGCGAGCGCGGCGGCGGCGACGGCCGCGGCGAGCGCGGGGCGGAGTCGGAGACGGAGTCGAGGCGTGGTCATGGCGGCGGGTCCTCCCGGTGTCGGGCGAAACCCTAGCTGAGCCGTGGCCGATGCGGAAACGCGGCGCGACGCCTCAGGGCTTCAGGCGCCAGCCGGTCTTGAAGATCCACCAAATGGCGAAAGCGCAAACGAACATGAAGCCGACCGTGGCCCCGAGGCTGACCCAGATGTCGACGTCGGACGTACCGTAGAAGCTCCAGCGGAAACCGGAGATCAGATAGACCACGGGGTTGAACAGAGTCACCGTCCGCCACAGCGGCGGCAGCATGTCGATCGAGTAGAACGAGCCGCCAAGGAACGCCAGCGGCGTGACGATCAGCAGCGGCACCAGCTGCAGCTTCTCGAAATTGTCGGCCCAGATCCCGATCAGGAATCCGAACATCGAAAAGGTCACGCAGGTGAGCACCAGGAACAGCGCCATCACCAGCGGGTGTTCGATTCGGAGGTCGACGAAAAACGCCGCCGTCAACAAGATGATCAGGCCGAGGACGAACGACTTGGTCGCCGCCGCGCCGACGTAGCCGAGGACGATCTCGACCACCGAGATCGGCGCCGACAGAATTTCGTAGATCGTGCCGGTGAACTGCGGAAAGTAGATTCCGAACGAGGCGTTGGCGATCGACTGCGTCAGCAGAGTCAGCATCATCAGACCGGGGACGATGAAGGCGCCGTAGTCGACGCCGTCGATCGCCGTCATGCGCGAGCCGATCGCGGCCCCGAAGACGACGAAATAAAGCGACGTCGAAATCACCGGCGAGACGACGCTCTGCAGCAGCGTGCGGAAGGTGCGCGACATTTCGAACAGGTAGATGGCGCGAACGGCGGGCAGATTCATGCGCGCTCCGTGACCAGGCTGACGAAGATTTCCTCGAGCGAGGAATTGTCGGTGACGAGATCGCGGAAGCGCACGCTGGCGGCGTTGACGTCCTGCAACAGGCTTGTGATGCCGGTCCGCTCGCCATGGGTTTCGTAGGTGTAGACGAGCGACAGCCCGTCCTCCGTGAGGTCGAGCTTGTGGCGGCTCAGCGCCTCCGGCACGGCGGCGAGCGGTTCGGCGAGCAGCAGGGTGAGCTGCTTCTTGCCGAGCGACGCCATCAGCTCGGCCTTGTCCTGGACCAGGATCAGTTCGCCCTTGTTGATGACCCCGATGCGGTCGGCCATCTCCTCGGCTTCCTCGATGTAGTGGGTGGTCAGGATGATGGTGACGCCGCGTTCGCGCAGGCCGCGCACCAGCGCCCACATGTCCTGGCGCAACTCGACGTCGACGCCGGCGGTCGGCTCGTCGAGGAACAGGATCTCGGGTTCATGCGACAGCGCCTTGGCGATCATCACCCGGCGCTTCATGCCGCCGGACAGATGCATCATCCGCGTGTCTTTCTTGTCCCAGAGCGACAGGACCTTGAGCAGCTTCTCGAGGAAGCCGTCGTCGCGGCGCTTGCCGAACAGGCCGCGCGACAGCTTCACCGTCGCCCACACGGTCTCGAACGCGTCGGTCGTCAACTCCTGCGGCACCAGGCCGATCAGCGCGCGCGTCGCCCGGAACGCGGAGATGATGTCGTGGCCGTCGACGGTCACGGTTCCGGCGCTCGGCCGCACCAAGCCGCAGACGATCGAGATCAGCGTTGTCTTGCCGGCCCCGTTGGGGCCCAACAACGCCAGGATCTCGCCCTTGCGGATTTCAAGGTCGACGTTCTTCAGCGCCGCGAACCCCGTGCCGTAGGTCTTCGACAGGCCGGCGATGGAGATGACGGGCGGCATGGGCGGGAACCGGGCTATGCGGGCGGGAAGGAATGACGCCGCGACAAAAAACGGGCGCGGGTTGCCGCCTTCATCGCTCCGCCCGGCGTGTGAATCAAGTCGCCGCCAACGAAAAGGGCCGGAGCGTCGCCGCTCCGGCCCCTGACGCTGCGGGTCGGCTGACTCCTAGAACTTCGAACGCACGGTCACGCCGTAGGTGGCCGGTTGACCGAGGAAGGCGTTGAACGAACCGGTCTGCAGCGGCGCGTCGAAGCCGACTTGGATGTAGTCCTCGTCGAACAAGTTGCGGCCGAACAGTTCCAACGCCCAACGCTCGTCGATGGTGCCGATGCCGATGCGGCCGTTGACCAGCGTATAGCCCTCTTGCAGCTTCGGCGGGTCGAGGTCGGACCCGGTGTTTTGTTCCGAGACCCAGCGGCCGTCGAGGTAGAACAGGGCTTCTAGCGTGTTTGAGATCGGCTTGGTGTAGGACACCGCGCCGGTCAGGTACCATTCCGGCGCCAGCGAGAACTGCTTGCCGGAGAGCACGTCGACGTCGGCGGTGCCGGTCGGCGCGAACGAGTCGTATTGGGTTTCGGCGAAAGTGACGCCGCCGAGCATCGACAGGCCGTCGATCGCCGACGGCAGATAGACGAACTCCAGTTCGGCGCCGCGGGCGGTCGCCCCGTCGACGGTCGTGACGAAGAACGACAGGCCGTTGAAGGTGTTGAGCTGATAGGTCTCGAAGTCGGAGTAGAACAGGGTCAGGTTCGCCAGCAGCTGGTTGTCGAACCATTCCGTCTTCAAGCCGCCTTCGATCGAGTCGACGATTTCCGGCTCAAATTGAGCCGGGTATACGGCGTCGCCGGCGAGGATCGCGGTGAAGTCGACGGCCGAGGCGCCCGCCTGGTTGAAGCGGTCGAGGTTGAAGCCGCCGGCCTTGTAGCCGCGCGAGTAGCTGACGTAGCCCATCACGTCCGGCGAGAACCGGTAGGAGAGGCTGCCGACGCCGGTGACTTCGTCTTCTTCACGCGACTGGTCGAAGCCGATGGTGTCGAAGATGCGCCGGTTGGCGTTCAGGCAGGTCACCGAACCGACTTGCGCCACGAGGGCGCGGTTGGCGGCCGTGTCGGGCAGCATGAAGCTGGTCGCGAGACCGCCGAGCACCGCTTGCGCCGTCGGCGTCGAGAAGTCGAGCGCTTCGGTGAACACCGTCTCCCAAACCCGGCACGCCGGCGAGTCCGGCCGCGCGAAGTCGGCGACGGCGTCCTTTTCTTCGTGCGTCCAGCGCAGACCGACGGTGAGGTCGAGGTTCTCCGTCAGCGACAGCGTATTGTGGGTGAACAGCGAATAGCTGGTGCCGTCCTGCTTGTAGGTGTCGCCGGCGCCTTGGGCGCCGAACGGCAGGCCGCCGCCGGTCATCAAGGGGGCCGGGAACAGCGGGTTCGCCATCGTGCCGTAGCCGGGAATGACCGCGGCGCCGAGGCCGTTGGCCACCAGGTTGACGAAGCCCGGGTTGGGCGTGCCGAGGGCGGCGCTCAACAGCGAGCCGACATAGGCTTCGTACGCGAGGCCGTTGGTCAGGGCGTCGGTCCGGGTCAGCTTTTCGTCGCTGTAGAAGCCGCCGACCAGCCAGTCGAGGTTGCCCTTCTGGCCGGCGAAGCGCAGCTCCGCGGTGGTGTTTTCGAAGTAGAAGTCGTTGCCGCCGAGCGGCCGGAAGAAGATGTCGGCGTCGGTGAAGTCCGAGTCCTGCGCCGACGAGAATTCATAGTCGCGGTGCGACAGGATCCCCGTCATCGTGAAATTCTCGAAGTCCCAGTCCAATTGGCCTTGGACGCCCCAGTCTTCGATTTGTTGCGTCGTGTCGCGGTTGGCGAAAGCCATGCGGTTGAACGGCGCTTCCGAACCGGGGAAGGGCACGGTGGCGCCGACGGCGTTGGCGATCGGGCCGGCCGCGCCGCGCACGAGAGGCGTGCCGAGGCAGCAGTTCTCGTCGCGGTCGGTGTAGTCCGCCGACAAGTTGATCGAGACGCTCGAAGTCGGGTCGAGCAGAAGCTGGCCGCGGACGGTGTAGAAGTCCTGGTCGTTGTCTTCCGTGGTCGAGCGTGTCGACGCCGGTCCGGCGCCGGTGGCGACGGTGAGGAAGCCGTCGCGGTCGCGGGTGCCGGCGTAGAGGCGGAACGCCGCCTTGTCTTCGACGAGCGGTCCGGTGACCGAGCCCGACAGGGCGTAGCCTTCGTAGTCGCCGAACAAGTAGCTGCCTTCGAGGTCGACGCCGAAGTCGTACTCGGGCCGCTTGGTGACGACGTTGATCAGGCCGGCCGAGGTGTTCTTGCCGAACAGAGTGCCCTGCGGACCGCGCAGCACTTCGATGCGCTCGATCTCGCCAAGGTCGTTGAAGCCGGCGCCGGCGCGGGCGCGCGGCACGCCGTCGATGACGATGCCGACGGAGGTTTCCAGACCCGGGTTGTCGCCGACGGTGCCGACGCCGCGGATCCGCGGCGTGGTGGAGAACTGGTTCGAGGTCGAGGTCACATTGAGGCCGGGCGCGACGACCTGAAGGTCCTGGAAGTCGCGGACGCCGGAATTTTGCAGCAGCTCTTCGGAATAGACCGAAACCGCCAGCGGCACGTCTTGAACGTTTTCCTCGCCGCGCTTTTGCGCCGTGATGACGATCCGTTCGACGCCGGTGCGGTCGTCTGGCGCGGACCCGTCATCGGGCTGGGCGCCGTCCTGCGCGAGCGCCGGCGCGGCGAGCACGGCGGCGAACGCCGAAGCGGACGCTAAAAGGCACACTTTGAGCGTGCGGACACCAGACATATGAAACCTCCCCTTGCCACGCCGTCTTTGTTCGGTTCCGACCGCGGCGTGCGTTGGATAATTAGAGCCGTTTCAGAAGGATCGGCGCAACAGAGATGTGCGGGCCGGAGGTCCTTCGGGGCGGTCCGGACGCATGCGGACGAGTCACCGTGTCGTCGGCGCCACGTTTTGAACACTTGTTTGAATTCCGTCAGCCTTCGTCGCGGACGCAACAGGGGCGAATTCCAACATCTGTTTGAAAACGCCGCGGATCGAGAGCCTGGCGCGCTGCGGCGCGGCCCCCCGAATTCGCCAATGCGGGGAAACCTCTGGCGGCGCTCAAGGTTTTCCACAAGGCTGGAGCGGTCATGGGGACAACTCCGGGCCGCGCAGGCCCGGCGACCAACGGGGGGCGGCATGAAACGTTTCCTTTCAGGGTGCGCCTGCGTGGTGATCGCCACCGGGCCGGCGTTCGCCGACTACGAGGCCTCCGGCGGTTCGCCGCGGATCGGCGCCCAAGGTCCGGACGGCCGGCCCTGGACCGCTTCGGTGCGCGTTCACGGCGGCTACGGCGACAACGTGCCGCTCGTCGGCGACACCGACCCGTTCTTCGTCGGCGACCGCGAGAGCTCGTTTCTCGGCGCGACGTTCGAAGGCTCCTACCGCGTCTTTGAAGGCGACGGTTGGCGCGCCGGGGTGTCCGGCCGCGCCGACGTGCTCGGCTATCTTGAGGACGGCGGCGCCGCGGCGCTCGACGAATATTCGCTCTACGCCGTCGGCCTCGCCGCCTACGTCACGCGCGACTTCGAGGTGGCCGGCAAGCCCGCCGCCGTCTCGGTCATCTACGACTACCGCACCGAGGACGCCGGCGACGTCGAGGCCGTCGGGCTCGAGACCCACCGCGTCACCGCCCACGTCGCCGTCGCGCCGCGCGGCAACGTCGTCGTCGACGCCAGCGTCTCGATCTCGGACGAAGATTACGACGTCGTGTTCTCCGACCCGACGCTCAACGACCGCGACTCGCAGCGGGTCACAGCCAAGGTCGGGGCGGCGGTGAAGCTGGCCGGCGGCCGCCACGAAATCTCGGCCTCCTACCGCTACACCGACAACGACGCCGACGGCATGAACTGGAAGTACGACGCGCATCAGATCAAAGCCGCGGTGGCGTCCAACATCTCCGGGCCGGTGTTCGGCCGCCTGGCGGTGGCGCACGAGCAGCGCGACTACAAGGGTTTCGTCAGCGGCTTCATCCCGGCGCCGGGTCGCACCGACACCGACGTGACGACGGTCGAAGCGCAGCTGATGTGGCAGATCACCCGCGAGATCTCCGCTGACGCCTATGTCCGCCACGACCGGTTCGACTCCAATTCGTCGTTCTTCAGCGCCGACGACACCCGCGTCGGCGTCGGCGTGACCTATCGGTTCTAAGGGGAGAGCAAGGCCATGAACCACGCGAAGCAGATCCTCGTCGTCGCGGCGGCCGTCGCCGCG
>JAJFFL010000322.1 GCA_021776705.1 Alphaproteobacteria bacterium | reverse complement strand
CGCTCGTCGCGAACCACGCGTTGCGGCATGCCGTTGACCATGTCGGAGCGCACGTCGCAGCGCGCCGAACGCATCGCCGGCATGAACCCGGCGTCGACAAGATTCACATCGACGTCGTAGCCGCGTTCTTTCCAGTATTCTTCGATTTTTTGCTTAAGGCGGCGCGCGCCTTCCGTGGTGCACCAATCACCTGACATCTCGCCGTCCTCCGTTCACTTCGGCGCGTCATGGATCGACGCGACCGCCTCGGCCTGGACAGCCGGGGTACAAGCCTCATGCCACTCGCCCCCGTTCGTGAACGGTGACCGGGGCGCGTGGCGGGATTGTGTCCAGGAAAGGAATTCTTTCGGCCATCGATCTCCCCTCTGACGCGAAGTCGTCCGCAATTTCGCCCCAAGAACGCGCGCGCGGCGCCGAAGTGACCCGCGGCGGCGCGCCGTCGCGGCGTCCCGTCATCCCGCCCCGGGACGCTCGATTGACCCTGAAACCTCGGCTCCGTATAGAAGCGATCCCGCGCTGCGGCGCGTCCCGGGCGGTTAGCTCAGCGGGAGAGCACCTCGTTCACACCGAGGGGGTCACTGGTTCAATCCCAGTACCGCCCACCAGTCTTGATCTCGTTGCGCGCGCCTCGATCTTTCGCCGGCGAACCGGGCGCGATCGCCCCGAGGCGGCGGGACGTTCGGGCCGCCGGCGGGCTGAACGGGCGGCGCACACGGAGGATCAGGAGTGGCGCGAACGGCCGCCATCATTCTCGCCGGCGGGCGCTCCTCGCGGATGGGGCGCGACAAGGCGCTGATCCAGATCGACGGGCTGACTCTGCTGGACCGGGCGCGCGCCACAGCGCGCACGGCCGGCGCCGACGCGGTGATCGTCGCCGGACGGCGCGAGGTCGCCGACGGCCTCGCCGACCCGGTCCCCGACCAGGGCCCGGCGGTCGCGGCGCGCCACGCGCTCGCCGCCGCGGCGGCGCAAGACTTCGCCGCCGCCTGGGTGATGGCGGTGGACACGCCGCTGCTGAGCGTCCGCCTGCTGCACCGTTTGCGCGACGCGGCGGCGCCCGCGGCGGCGTTCGCGAACCATCCTCTGCCGTTTTACGTCCGCCTCGACCACGCCGCCGCGGCGGACTCGGCCGCGACGTCGGTGCACGCGCTGCTCGACGATCTCGGCGCCCGGCGGCTGCCGGTGACGGCCGGCGAGCAAGACGAACTCGCCGGCGTCAATACGCCCGAGGAGCTGGCGCGGGCCGCCGATCGCTTGACCCGGTCCTGAGAAGCGGCCTTACGCCGCAACGCGCGTCCGCAGAGCGGTCTCGCGTCGCGGCCGTGAACGTGGTTTTCTGCGCCCATGCCGGACGCTTCGTCCCCCCGCGCCGCGGTGCGCCCGCTGATCGACCCCTTCGGGCGGCGGATCACCTATTTGCGCTTGTCGGTCACCGACCGCTGCGACCTGCGCTGCGTCTACTGCATGGCCGAGGACCAGGACTTTCTGCCGAAGTCGCAGATCCTGTCGATGGAGGAGCTCGCCGACGTCGCGCGCGCCTTCATCCGCCGCGGCGTCCGCAAGGTGCGCTTGACCGGCGGCGAGCCGCTGGTGCGCAAAAACGTCATGTCGCTGATCGAGACCCTCGGCCGCGACGTCGGCGGCGGGGCGCTCGACGAATTGACGCTGACCACCAACGCCACCCAGCTCGTGCGTTTCGCCGACGACCTCGCCGCCGCCGGCGTGCGGCGGATCAACGTCTCCCTCGACACCCGCGACCCGGCCGCGTTCGCGGCCCTGACCCGCGGCGGCGACGTCGCCAAGACGCTGGCCGGGATCGACGCCGCGCGCGCCGCCGGCCTCAAGGTCAAGATCAACGCCGTCGCCCTCGCCGGAACCAACGAACACGAACTCCCGGACCTGATCGCCTGGGCGCATGGGCTCGACATGGACGTGACGCTGATCGAAGTCATGCCCCTGGGCGAGATCGGCGCCGACCGCCTGGACCAGTTCCTCTCCCTGGCCGCGGTGCGCGAGTCGTTGGAGCGGCGCTGGACGCTCGCCGACCTGGAGGAGACCAGCGGCGGCCCGGCGCGCTACGTGCGCGTCGCCGAGACCGGCGGCCGGCTCGGGTTCATCACCCCGCTGACGCAAAATTTCTGCGCCGGCTGCAACCGCGTCCGGGTGACGTGCACCGGCGAACTCTACATGTGCCTCGGCCGCATGGGGTCCGTCGATCTGCGCGCCCCGTTGCGCGACGGCGGCCCCGAGGCCCTCGACGCGGCGCTCGACGCGGCGATCGCCAACAAGCCCGAGGCGCACGACTTCCGCATCCGCCGCGGCCTCGCGCCCGAGGTCACGCGCCCGATGTCGACGACGGGGGGCTGACCGTGGCGATCCGGCTGCGCTACTTCGCCCGCGTCCGCGACGTCATGGGAGCGGCGGAAGAGGCCGTCGAGCCGGGTCCCGGCGTCCGCGACGGCGCCGCGCTGACCGAATGGCTCGCCCGCCGCACGCCCGACGCCGCCGACGTTCTCGCCCACCCGTCGCTGCGGCTCGCCGTCAACGGCGTCGTCGCCGGCCGCGACGCGGCGGTGCGCGACGGCGACGAGATCGACCTGCTGCCGCCGTTCTCCGGCGGTTGAGCGCCATGATCGACGCCCGCGTCACGCCCGCCCCGCTCGACGTCGCCGCCGAGACCGCGCGGCTGGTCGGCGCCGACGCGGCCGCCGGCGCGCTCGCGACCTTTGTCGGCCAGGTGCGCGGCGGCGGCGCGGTGACCGCCGTCGACCTCGAACACCATCCCGAGATCACCCCGGCCGCTCTGGCCGCCATCGCCGCCGACGCCGCGCGGCGCTGGGATCTGACCCGCGCCGTCGTCGTGCACCGGGTCGGGCGGATGACGGTCGGCGAGCCGATCGTGTTCACCGCCGCCGCC
>JAJFFL010000321.1 GCA_021776705.1 Alphaproteobacteria bacterium | reverse complement strand
CCGGCGCGCACGTGCGTGCGCGCCCCCGCCGCAAACAGGAGACGCTACATGGCCAAGCGATCCGCCCGCCGTCGTGCAATGGAAGCCGAGCTCTACGCCGGCGAGGAACTCGCTCTAGATTCGAAAGTCACCAAACTGTTCCCGGTTGAAACCGGCTGGCGTCCCGACGACTCCGATCGACGATTTCCCAAACACCAACGCGAACAACGCTTCGTCAAAAACCTCACGCCCAAATCCGCCGGCCAGAAACGCCTCATGGAGGCGATCGACACCCACGCCCTCGTCATGGCGCTTGGGCCCGCCGGAACCGGCAAGACCTACATCGCCATCTCGAAAGCCGTCGAAGCCCTGGAGTCCGGAAAGGTCGGGCGCATCGTCCTGTCGCGTCCGGCCGTCGAGGCCGGCGAGTCGATCGGCTTCCTGCCGGGCGACATGGAGGACAAGCTCGCTCCCTATCTGCGGCCGCTCTACGACGCGCTCCTGGATCGGATGTCGCCGAAAAAATTGAAGGCCTTGATGGTCGAAGGCCTGATCGAAATCGCGCCGGTCGGCTACATGCGCGGCCGAACGTTGAACAACGCCTTCGTCGTCGTCGACGAGGCGCAAAACCTCACCTATCAGCAGATCAAGATGGTGCTGACGCGTTTGGGATGGCACTCGACCATGGTCGTCACCGGCGATCCGAACCAGACCGACTTGCTTCCGGAATTGTCCGGCCTCAAGGACGTCTCCGACCGCCTGCAGGCGGTCGAGGACGCCCGCGTCATCGAACTCGACAAGCAGGACATCGTGCGTCACCCGCTCGTCGCCAGCATGTTGGAAGTGCTCTAAGCCGCTGCGCCGGGCGCTGCGGCGCCCGGCTAGACGGCGGCCGCTTCGTCGAGATCTTCCTGAATGATGGATATCTCGAACGAGAACGACGTTTCGCCTTCGTCCACGACTTTTTGAACGACGCCGAGACACTCCACGCCGAGATAGATCTCGGCGCACTCGTCCGGCCGCTGGCGCATCTTCACCATCAGATCCGGATTGAGTTTTCCGCGCAGGAACAACTCGAGCTTGCTCGCCTCTTCGGGCGTGACGTGTGCGGTCACGACGATCCCTCCGTTTGTGTTCGATGAAAGTCTAGCGCACTCGACGGCGCGCGTGGATGATTCGGGCGAGGTTTCGCACAGGCGAACGCGCCTGTCACATCCCCTCGCGCATCCGGCGCCCAAAGTCCGGCTCGATCCCGCCGGCGATG
This sequence comes from Alphaproteobacteria bacterium, assembly GCA_021776705.1. Taxonomy (GTDB): domain Bacteria; phylum Pseudomonadota; class Alphaproteobacteria; order Caulobacterales; family Maricaulaceae; genus JAJFFL01. The sequence continues at coordinate 2,517 of JAJFFL010000321.1, read as the reverse complement.
GCCGCAGGGCGGCCGCGCCACGGCAAGGCCACGGTCAAGCCGACGGCGACCACCCAAGCGACCGCACGCCACGGCGCCTCGGCGAAGGGCACGACGGCGTGGGCTGAAACTTCAGTACCTTCCGGGGCTTCCGGGCCCGTCGCGAGACCCGGGGCGCGAAATCTGCCCGCACGCTCGTCGACGGTTGAATTCGAGGTCTCCCGACGCAAAATCTCCCGACACCTCCCGTCGGTGAGCCCGGCCTCCGGCCAGGGTTCACGCCGTCCGGACGGCGTCGGGTTGTGGACGTCCGCGGCGCCGCGGAGCGGGTCTCCCGGCCCGCTGCGATTCATCGCCCCCTTGACGTCGACGCGGCTTGGCGTTGCTCGCCCGGGACGTCGGCCTCATATAGAAACGAGCCGAGCCTTGCGTCGAAAATCCGTCACATCAAGGAAACCACATGGCATCAACGTCAGACCGCCCTTGGCCGCCGGCCCCACCCGAATTCGGCGACGCCCTCGACGGCGCCCGCGCTTCGTCTGAAACGCTTGAACTCCTCGCCAAACGGCGCTCCAGCGCCGCCGCCATCTTGACCGACCCGGGACCGACGCGCGAGCAAGTGAACGCGCTGTTGCGCGTCGCCGCGCGGGTCCCCGATCACGGACGTCTGACGCCGTGGCGATTCATCGTCTTTGAAGGCGAAGCGCGCCGCGCCGCCGGCGACATACTCGAAGCCCGGCGGCGCAACAGCGAACCCGGCTTGCCGGTCGAGCGCTACGCTGAAGAGCGTGCGCGATTCGAGCGGGCCCCGGTCGTTGTGGCGGTGGTCAGCCGCACCCAAGAAAACCATCCGAAAATCCCTGAGTGGGAGCAAATCTTGTCCGCTGGCGCGGTTTGCCAAACGCTGCTCGTGGCCGCGAACGCCATGGGATTCGGCGCACAGTGGGTGACGGAATGGTGCGCCTATGACCCCGGGGTGCGCGCCGAATTCGATCTTGTCCCAGGTGAACGCATTGCGGGTTTCATCTACCTCGGAACGCCGTCGGAATCGCCGCGCGAACGCAAGCGTCCGGACATCGCGTCGTTGGTCACTCGGTGGGGAAGCTAGCCACGGCCGCGATACGGCGGCACGCCTTGATCCGGAGCCCAGACTCCGTCGGGCGGATGTCCGTGTTGAAAGAACACGTCGATCGGAATGCCGCCGCGCGGGTACCAGTAAGCGCCGACGCGCAGCCAAAGCGGCGCGATCGCATCGACGAAGCGGACGCCGATCGTCGTCGTGCAAGCCTCATGGAAGGCTCCGTGATTGCGGAACGACCCCAAGAATCGCTTGAACGATTTGGATTCCACGATCCACGCGTCGGGGGCGTAGTCGACGACGATGTGGGCGAAGTCCGGTTGACCCGTAACGGGGCAGATCGACGTGAATTCCGGCGCGGTCAGCCGGACGAGGTAGGGGGTGGCTCGGTGGGGATTTTGGACGCGCTCCAAGACGGCGTCGTCCGGCGTGGCGGGCGCCGCCGCGTCGCCGCCCAGTTGGGTCAAGCCACGGTAGATGTCATCGCTCATGTCCGCAGGTATTGCCCGCACGACGCGCCGGGCGCAACGATCCGGGCTGCAAAACATGCATGAGGCCTTGTCGCTGCTGCCGGTCGTGGCGATCCTCGCCGCCGGTCTCGGAGCCATTCTTGCGGCGAGGTTCGCGCGCGTTTCCGCCATCGTCGGCTTCTTGATCGCCGGAGCGCTGCTCGGCGAGCACGGCTTCCGCATCATCGCTGAAAGCCCGACCACCGAGCTCCTGGCCGAACTCGGCGTCGTGTTTCTTCTGTTCGACATCGGCCTCCATTTCTCGCTCAAGGAAATTCGACAAAGCCGGCGCGATTTCTTGATGCTCGCGCCGGCGCAAGTGCTGCTGGGCGCGGTTCCGTTCGCGATCATCGCCCGCTGGGCCGGCGCCGACTGGCCGGTCGCCATCGTCATCGGCGGCGGTCTGGCGTTGTCGTCGACCGCCGTCGTGGTTCGGCTTTTGGCCGACAGAAACCTCGCCACCTGCCCGCTTGGCCGTTCGGCGACGGCGATCTTGGTGTTTCAGGACGTCGTCGCGATTTTCCTTCTCGTGGTCGCCCAGGCGCTCGGCGACGGCGACGCCGACCTTGGCCTGGCGATCGCCGCCGCGGCCGGCAAGGCCGCCGTCGCCTTCGCGGCGGCGGCGGCTCTGGGCCGGTTCGTCGCCCGGCCGGCGTTTCGCCTGTTGGCGGCGACGCGCAACGAAGAAGCTTTTCCGGCCGCCGTCTTGTTGGTCGTGCTCGCCACCGCGGCGGCCACCGGAGCGCTCGGCCTGTCGTTGACGCTGGGCGCGTTCCTCGCCGGCATGATGATCGCCGACACGCCGTACCGGCATGTGATTCAGACCGAGGTTCGGCCGTTCCGGTCGCTGCTCATGGGCTTCTTTTTCATGTCGGTGGGCATGCATCTCGACATCGCGGCCATGGCGATGGACGCGCCGGCGATTCTGTTTATCGCCGCCGGGCTCATTGC
>JAJFFL010000033.1 GCA_021776705.1 Alphaproteobacteria bacterium | reverse complement strand
CGAAGGCGGTTTCGCGGTGATCGGCGACGTCGGCCGCGACGGTCTCGGCGACCGCCCGGCGGCCCACCCCGGCGTCACCGTCGACGGCGACGCGACCGGCTGGGCCGGGCAATTCGTCGCCGGCGAGCCCGCCGCGATCCGGGCGCTGATGGCTCAGGCCGCCCGCGACGATCTGGCGGCCCTGGCCGACCCCGGGGCCGACGCCGACGCGGTGACGATTTTCGTGCGCGCCGAATCCGACGACGACGCGGCCGACCTTCGCGCCCGCTTCGCGCGCGTCGAAACGGCCGTGGGCGTCGCCATCGGGCGCGCTCGGGCGGCGAACTGAGGCGCCCCCGTGGCGCTCGAACTGCCTTTCGACGGCGCCGGGGTTCCGCCGGATCTGCCGCCCGGATTCCAGTACTTGCCGCAGCGCTTCGATGCGGCGGCGCAAAAGGCGCTGCTGGACGAGGTGCTCGCCGCGATCGACGCCGCCGGCACCCCGTTCGCGCACGGAACCATGCCGCGGACGGGCGCCCGGCTGTCGGTGGCCGGCACAAACTTGGGACCGCTCGGGTGGCTCGCCGATCAGCGCAAGGGTAACGGCTACGTCCGCCATCATCCCGAAACCGGCCGCCCCTGGGCCCCGATTCCGGCCGCGCTGCTGGCGCTGTGGGACGAAGTCGCCGACTACCCCGCCGAGCCGGAGGCCTGTCTGGTCAATTATTACGACGCCAAGGCGAAGCTCGCCCTGCACGTGGACTGGGACGAGGAGGCGACGGACGCGGCGGTGGTCTCGGTGTCGCTCGGCGACGACGCCCTGTTCCGGCTCGGCGGCCCGCGCCGCGGCGACCCGACGCGGTCGATGCGGCTGAAATCCGGGGACGTGGTGGTGCTCGGAGGCCCGTCGCGGCGCCGCCACCACGGCGTCGACCGGATCTACCCCGGCGTCAGCGATCTGGTGCCGGGCGGCGGCCGCATCAATCTCACCCTCAGACGGGTCACGATTCCGCGGATTTTGGCGAAGCCGTTCATTTCAGGTTGAAGCGCGCTATGCTCAGTACGGCGTCGCGGCAAGTCATGATTTTGACGCGATCCGCGTCGAGGAAAGCGAACGTCCGAGGCTGTCGGGCAAGGGAGATTCTCGCATGAGCATGAAATTCGCCGTTCTCGCCGGCGCGGCCGCTTTCGCCGCCGCCTGCACGAGCACGGGCAACATCGAACGCAACGCCGTCGGCGGAGCCGCGATCGGCGGCCTCGCGGGCGCCGTGATCGGCAACAACGTGGGCGAAGGCGACGCGGCTGAAGGCGCCGCGATCGGCGCGGCCGTCGGCGGCGCCGCCGGCGCGTTCCGCGGCTGCCGCCAAGACGGCAACTGCGGCGCTCAACGCTCCGGATCCGAAGGTCCCTATTACTTGGACCCGGAAGCCAATCGCTACTACTACGTCGACCCGAACACCGGGAACACGTACTGGCGCGACGGCACGCCGCGGTCGTCCGCGCGGCGCTAGGCGCCACACCCGAACAAGAAGACGGCCCGGCGGAGCGATCCGCCGGGCCGTTTTTCGTCGCGGCGGCTTCGAACCGACCTCGCCGCCGCGCTAGGCCTTGGTGTCGACCGTCGACCCGGGTTCGGCCCCGTCGGCGCCGGCGGCTTGGTTCGCGGAGGGAGCCGCCTGTCCGGCCGCCGGTCCTGAGGAGACGGCCACCATGGCCGCGCGCAAGGTGCGCTCGCCGATGCGCCAGCCCGGCTGGATCACTTCAACGATCGCGCCGGCCGGATGGACCGAGGGAATCTGCGCCGCCGCCTGGTGCACGTTGGGATCGAAACGGCCGCCGGGCGCGGCGTCGATCGGCAAAACCCCGTGCCGCGTCAACACCGTGTGCAGCTCCGCTTGGGTCAGCTCGACGCCGTTCAGCAAGTTGCGGCCGGCCTCGCCCATGCCGTCGCGGGATTCCGGCGGCAGGGCGTCGAGCGCGCGGGCCAGGTTGTCGGACACCGACAACAGATCGCGGGCGAAACCCGCCACCGCGTAGGCGCGGGTGTCGGCGATCTCTTTCTCGGCCCGCTTGCGCGTGTTGTCCGCGTCGGCGACGGCCCGCAGCATCCGGTCCTTCACCGCGTCAAGCTCGCGCGCCAAATCGTCGAAGCCTTTCTCCGTCGCCGCGCGTTCGGCGGCGAGATCGGCCTCGGGTTCGCCGGGCGTCGACGGCGCGGCGTCGGCCCCGGTTTCCAGCTTGTCGTTATCCGGCTTGTCGTTTTCCGGCGTCTTGGTTTCGTCGTTCATCATCACCCCGACAGTTGATCAGGTCTTTGCGTCGTCAAGCAATCGGCTGACGACGCGGGCGGTGTAGTCCACCAGCGGTATGACGCGCGCGTAGTTGAGCCGCGTGGGCCCGATCACCCCGAGCGCGCCGACGATCCGTTGTTGCTTGTTCATATAGGGAGCCGCGATGACGCTCGAACCCGACAGTGAAAAAAGCGGATTCTCCGCGCCGATGAAAATCTTCACGCCCTGGGCGTCGCGCGCCTGGTCGAGCAGGGCGATCACGTCTTCTTTGCGTTCGAGGTCGTCGAACAGCAGCCGAATGCGCTCAAGATCTTCCGCCGCTTCGACGTCTTCGAGCAGCTTGGCGCGGCCGCGCACGATCAAGGCGCGTTTTTCGCCGCCCGACCAGTCGGCGATCCCGTCGCTGACAAGCCGCTCGGCGGCGTCGTCGAGCTGCGCCTTGCGGGCCGAAATCTCGGCGTGGATGTCGGTGCGGGCTTCCGTCAGCGTGCGATTCTTGAGGCGCGTGGACAAATAGTTGCCGGCCTCCGTGAGGGACGACGGCGTCACCCCGGGCGGCAGCCGCATCAGGCGGTTCTCCACCGCGCCGTCTTCGAACACCAAGACCGCCAGCGACTCCCCGGGCCCCAGGGCCACGAACTCGACGTGGCGCAGGGCGGCTTCGTGCGTCGGCGTGACGACCAGTCCGGCGCCGCCGGCGAGACCGGACAGCGCGTCGGACGCCTTTTCGAGAATCTGGGCGACGCTGGCGGCGGATCCGGCGACTTGCGCTTCGACCGCGGCGCGTTCGTCGTCCGAAACGTCGCCGACCTCCAGCAAGCCGTCGACGAACAGGCGCAGGCCCTGATTGGTCGGCAGCCGTCCGGAGCTGGTGTGGGGCGCGGTCAGCAAGCCGATCTGCGCCAGGTCCTGCATGGTGTTGCGTATCGACGCCGGCGACAGGTCGATTTTCTGGCGCTGCGACACCGTGCGCGAGCCGACCGGCTCGCCGGTTTCCAGATACGACTCGACGATCTCGCGGAAAATCTCCCGCGAGCGCCGGTCGAGGTCGGCCAAAGAAAGCGGACGGTCGCCGCGCGGCTCGGTCATGGTCGGCGAGAAATAGGCTTGCTCGCGGGCGGGATCAATCCGCGCCTTGCGGCGCAACCGGTTCGCGATCCATGGACCGAGGAGAGGCGGCCAACGGAGTTCCATCCTTCACGCGAAAGGAGATCGTTTTGAGAGCCGCGATGTTTTTGAGCGGATTGTCGGCAAGAACCACGAAACTTGCTTCCGCGCCTTCGTCGACTCGGCCGATGGCGCGATTGGGAAAAATGACCCTCGGCGTTGTTGCGCTCAACATATCGATGAGGGTCGCATTGTCGAAAACGCCGAGTTCAGACAAGTAGAGCGTCTCATCGACCGCCGTTTGATTGTACGAATCACTTCCGATGGCGAGGGTCACACCTGCTTCGTTCAATAGAGAAAGATTGCGTATCTGGTTGTCCCGGATGCGAGCGAGCTTGGCCTCATTTTCGTCAGAGATTCCAACGCTCAAGATCGTTGTCGTCACCACAACCAGTCCCAATTCGGCCGCGCGCGCCGCGTCGTCGCGATCGATACGATAGGAGTCGGCGTCGGCTTCCTCCGGCATGTCATACCCCGGCAAGTGCGCGATGATGTCGACGCCGGCCTCCACGGCCTCGTGAAAGTCGGCGCCGGTTTCGATGTGCGCGGACACGCGCAACCCGGCTTCGTGCGCTTTGGCGACGATTTCAGGGATCAAGATCGGATCGAGACCGGAACGACCAAAGAAGGCGGGGTCGTTCTTGCGGACGTCATGTTCCTCGGAATATTCAATCATCACCTTGATGTAGTCGGGTCGCGTCGCGAGCACGCCCGGCCATTTTTCGGCGAAGTCGGCCGACGACTCGATCACCACATATCCATTGCCGTCGAGATCGCCGGCGGAGACGCCTTGAAAAGCTCCCCTCTCGACGAGCCGAGTCCATAAGTCGACCGAATGACTCTGAGCTGATGCAAGCTGAGCGTTGGCGTAGAGCACATCAACGCCGGGTCGGCTCGAGGCGGCTCTTGCAAGATCGTCATGATGGACAGCCAGGCTGCCCTGATTCATCACGTAGAACACACCCGCTTCGAGGAAGTGCGCCGTATCGTCGGCGAAGAACTCGGGGGCGGCCGGCCGGTGTGAATGGGCGTCCGCGAATGCAGGCACGACGTAGCCGCCGTCGAGGTTGACGGTCGCGTCCACCCGGGACGGCCTCGCCGACTGCAGAGCTCCGCCGACCGAGTACATCGTCTTCGGCTCAAACTCAGAACCATCGTACCAACGGCCGTTGGTGAATGCGTACGAGTGAGATTCAAGACTCGATTCGACGCCGCCTCCGTCCAACGCCGACGCGCAAGCTGCGGCGCTTGCGCACGCCGCCACCATCATCCATCGAAACATTGGCCGTCTCCTTTCGGCGGATCGACTGTCGCTTGAGACAATAGCAAAACCGGCCCGTAAACCGAATTAATTCGGAGAAAACAATTCCAACGTGGCTCGGCGAATGGAGGCGAATCCGGCAGCGGTTCGATTTTTGACGACGGCATCGGTCCAGGCTACGCACCGCCTTCGATTCAACGAGGATCCCGCCATGACCCGCCATTCCGGACGCGCTGACGACGAATTGCGGGCGGTGACGCTCGAAATCGGCGCCAACCCCTACGCCGAAGGCTCGTGTCTGGCGAAATTCGGCGCCACGCACGTGCTGTGCACGGCCACGGTCGAAGATTCGCTGCCGCCGTGGCGGCGCGGCGGCGGCAAGGGCTGGGTGACGGCGGAATACGGCATGCTGCCGCGGGCCACCCACACCCGCGGTCAGCGCGAAGCAGCGCGCGGCAAGCAGTCCGGGCGCACCCAGGAGATCCAGCGCCTGATCGGTCGCGCCTTGCGCGCCTGCGTCGACATGAAAAAGCTCGGCGAACGCCAGATCATCCTCGACTGCGACGTCATCCAGGCCGACGGCGGCACCCGCACCGCCGCGATCACCGGCGCATGGGTGGCGCTCAAGCGCGCCTGCGACTACCTGCGCGAAGAAGGCGTGCTGGCGGTCGACCCGATCGTCGACCAAGCCGCGGCGGTGTCGTGCGGAATCGTCAAGGGCGCGCCGGTGCTCGACCTCGACTACGGCGAGGACTCGGGCGCCGAGGCCGACGCCAATTTCGTCATCACCGCGTCCGGCGGTCTGATCGAGGTGCAGGCGACGGCGGAAGCGCGGGCGTTTTCCGACGAGCATTTCGCGGAGCTGGTGCGGTTGGCGAAGAAGGGCGCGGCGGAATTGGCCGCGGCGCAACGCGCCGCGGTCGGCTGATCACTCCGCGGCGTCCTTTTTGGCTTCTTCTTCGTCGATGTAATGCAGCAGATCGCCGGGCTGACAGCCGAGCTCCCGGCACAGAGCCTCAAGCGTCGTAAAGCGCACGGCCTTGGCCTTGCCGGTTTTCAAGATCGACAAATTCGCCAGCGTGATGCCGACGCGGTCGCAGAGCTCGGTCAGCGACATCCGGCGTTCCAGCAGTATGCGGTCAAGAGTCACGCGAATCGGCATCGCTTAAATCGTCAGCTTCTGTTCGTCGCGAAGGCGGGCGCCTTCACGAAACACTTCGGCGAGCACGGCGATCACCAGGATCGCGAACCAGATCACCGGCTCGACCAGCCACACGTCCGCCTTGATTTCGCCGGCCGACGCCGCGTCGCCTGTTTCCAACACGATTTGCCGCAGCAAGGCCATCCCCGCCGCGACCGCGTAGCGCGCCAGCTCGAACGCGACCATGGCCACCCAGATCGCGCGCAGGTGTTCGGCGTTCTCGTGCACGAACGGATCTCCGGCCGCGAGCGTGGCGAAAATCCGCGTCAGCCGGTCGACGATGAAATAGGCGACGAAAAAGCCCCCGGCGGCGATCAGGATGCCCGGCAACACCAGGTGCGCCGGCGACAACACTTCGATCAGCACGCCCGGCATGCTCGCGCCGCCGGTGGCGTAGGCGAAGATCGCCGTGGCCGCCAAGACCCCCATCAGCGCCACCAGCAACAGACAGACGAAGCGCGCGATCCACAGCACCGCCCGCAAGGCTTCCGACAACGATCCGCGTCCGATGGTTCTCAACATGGCCCCGTTCAACTCGCCGGCGTTGCGCCTCGACCCACGACCGCGAATGCGCTTCAACAGCCCGGACGTCATCGACGGCTTCGCCGTCAGTCGATAATCGGTCCGGGATTCGCGTTCAAGCCAATTTATCGTGTTTCGATAAGCCGACGCAACTCCGGGCGCTGGAGCGCGCATGTCCGCAAACCCTCGTTCGCCGATCGCGAAACTCGTCGTCGCCAGCCACAACGCCGGCAAGGTGCGGGAAATCGAGCAACTGCTCGGCCGGTTCGGTGTTGAGACCGTCAGC
>JAJFFL010000320.1 GCA_021776705.1 Alphaproteobacteria bacterium | reverse complement strand
CGCTGCGCGCGGCGCCGCCGACGGCCACCGCGCCGCCGTCCGCGTTCGCGTTCGGCACGCCTGAAATCCTGCGCGTCGCCGAATTGGCGATCCTGTTCGTGGTTTCGGTGCTGATCATCTTCATGGTCGTGCGGCCGCTGGTCAGCGGCGCGACGGCGCTGCCGGCGCCGGCCGGCGCGCCGGCGATCGCGTCCGCCGGCGGCGGGACCGCGACCCTGGCCGCCGCCGGCGGCGGCAAGGCGATCGCCCAGGGCGGCGCGCCCGCGGCCCTGCCCGCGCCGGAAGAAAAGGCCGGAATCGACATTTCCCACATCGACGGAAAGCTGAAGGCCTCGTCGGTCAAGAAGGTGTCCGAAATCGTCGACACTCACCCCGACGAGTCGATCTCCATCCTGCGTTCCTGGCTGCATGAGAACTGACGGCCATGGCGCGCGCAATCGCAACAAAGAAGATCATCGACGACCCGCAGAAGCTGTCGGGCCCGGAGAAAGCCGCCGTCGTCCTGCTGGCGCTCGGCGAGGACCACGTCAGCTTGTGGGAGATGATGGACGAAGAGGAGATCAAAGAGGTCTCCCAGGCGATGTCCAATCTCGGCTCGGTCACCGCCGGGACCGTCGAGCAGCTGATCGTCGAATTCGTCGGCCAGCTGTCGTCGACCGGTTCGCTGATGGGCTCGTTCGACGCGACCCAGCGGCTGCTGAACAAGTTCCTCCCCGAGGAAAAAGTCGAAAACGTCATGGAGGAGATCCGCGGTCCCGCGGGCCGCACCATGTGGGACAAGCTCGGCAACGTGAACGAGGCCGTGCTCGCCAACTATCTCAAGAACGAATACCCGCAGACCGTCGCCGTGGTGTTGTCGAAAGTGAAGAGCGACCACGCCTCGGCGGTTCTCGGCGCCCTGCCCGAGGACTTCGCGCTCGAGGTGATCACGCGGATGCTGCGCATGGAGCCGGTGCAGCGCGAGATTCTCGACAAGATCGAACAGACCCTGCGGGCCGAGTTCATGTCCAACCTGGCGCGCACCAACAAGCGCGACAGCCACGAGCAGATGGCGGAGATCTTCAACAATTTCGACCGCCAGACCGAAAACCGATTCATGGCCGCGCTCGAGGAACGCAACCGCGACTCCGCCGAACGCATCCGCAGCCTGATGTTCGTGTTCGAGGACCTCTCCGGCCTCGATCCAAGCGGCGTGCAGACGCTGATGCGGGCGGTCGACAAGGATCAACTGGCGCTGTCTCTCAAGGGCGCGTCCGACGACCTGCGCGAGTTGTTCTTCGCCAACATGTCCGAGCGCGCCGGAAAGATCATGCGCGAAGACATGCAGTCCATGGGGCCGGTGCGCCTGAAAGACGTCGACGCCGCCCAACAAGCCTTGGTCCAAACCGCCAAAGACCTCGCCGCCAAGGGCGAGATCATGCTCGTCGACAGCGGCGGCGACGACGAATTGATTTACTGAGGAGCGCGCGATGACGGCCGCCCGAGTCCGCAAGTTCACGTTCGACACCGAGTTCGACGACTCGGGCGCCGTGGTGCGCCAAGACGACACCTACAAGCGCAGCTGGACCCGCGCCGAAGTCGAAGCCGTGCGCGCCGCCGCTTACGCCGAGGGCGAAAGCTCCGCCGCGGCCGAGTTGGCGCGGGCGACCGACGACGCCGCGCGCGCCATCGCGCAGGTCGTCGGCGCGCTTTCGGCGGAGGCGGCCGGCTTGCGCCGCGACGCCGCGGAGTTCGGCATCGCCGCCGCCCGCGCCGCCGCCGGCGTCGCGCTCGACCGCTACGGCCCCGAGGTGATCCAGAACCTCTTCGACGAGATCACAAGTCTCTTGCGCGACTCGCCCGCGGTGCGGGTGCGGGTCGCCGACGACCACGTCGACGAGGTGCGCGCGCGCCTCGACACCGCCGCCGCGCAAGCCGGGTTCGCCGGCTCCGTGGTGGTCGAAGCCGCCCCGGACTCGGCGCGCGGCGACTGCGTCATCGATTGGCGCGACGGCGCCGTCGAGGCGAGCCGCGAAACGATTTTCCAGCGCATCGACGAAGCGGCCGCGCGCTGGCTCGCGACCGGCCCGCACACCGACGACGCCATCGAGCCCCCCGCCGCCCCCGACCCCATGGAGACCCGAGATGAGTGAAGACCCGACTCCCGAAGACGCCGGCGGCAAAGACCTTGATCTGCCGGAATTCCCGGAAGGCGAGACCGCCGCCGACGCGGCCGACGACGACGAAAAATCCGCGCTCGACCTCGCGCCGGTGTTCGACGTGCCGGTGCAGATCTCCGCGGTACTCGGAAAGACCGCCCTCGACGTGCACTCGCTCTTGAAGCTGCAAAGCGGCTCGGTGCTCGAACTCGACCGCAAGGTCGGCGAGGCCATCGACATCTACGTCAACAACCGACTCGTCGCGCGCGGCGAGGTCGTCGTCGTCGACGACCGCCTCGGCGTGACCATGACCGAAATCATCAAAGACGGAGACTCGTCCAGCTAGGGCGAGCGGAGAGCAACATGCGCGTACTCATCGTCGGCACCCTTGGCGGGCAATTGTCCGCCGCCACCAAGATCGCGATCGACCGCGGGGCCAGGGTCTCCCATGTGGAGACCGTCGGCCAGGCGACGCGCGCCTTGCGCGCCGGTCAGGGCGCCGACCTGCTGCTGGTCGACGTCAGCATGGACATCGCCGAACTGATTTCGGCCAACGAGGCCGAACGCATCTGCGTGCCGGTCGTGGCGTGCGGCGTGTCGGCGACGGCGGAGCAGGCTTCCCGCGCCATCCGCGCCGGGGCGAAGGAATACATCCCCTTGCCCCCGGACGCGGACCTGATCGCCGCCGTCCTCGCCGCGGTCGCCGACGACGACCGGCCGATGATCGCCCGCGATCAGGTGATGAAAGACGTCGTCGCCCTCGCCGACCAGGTCGCCGCCTCCGAGGCGCCGATCCTGATCACCGGCGAAAGCGGCTCCGGCAAGGAGGTGATGGCGCGTCACGTCCACAACCGGTCGAAACGCGCGCAAAAAGCGTTCATCGCCGTCAACTGCGCCGCGATCCCGGAGAACCTTCTGGAGTCGGAGCTGTTCGGGCATGAGAAAGGCGCCTTCACCGGCGCCGTGGCGCGGCGGATCGGCAAGTTCGAGGAAGCCGACGGCGGCACCTTGCTGCTCGACGAGATCTCGGAAATGGACGTGCGGCTGCAGGCCAAGCTCTTGCGCGCGATCCAGGAACGCGTGATCGTCCGGGTCGGCGGCTCCAAGCCGGTCAAGATCAACATCCGCATCCTGGCGACGTCGAACCGCGACCTCGCGCACGCGGTGCGCGACGGGATCTTTCGCGAAGACCTTTTGTTCCGCCTCAACGTCGTCAACCTGGCATTGCCGCCGCTGCGCGATCGGCCCGAGGACGTGAAGGCGTTGGCCGCTTTCTTCGCCGTCAAGTACGCCAAGGCCAACGGCGTGCCCGAACGCCCCGTCTCCCCCGCCGCCATGGCGCGGCTGCTGGCGCGCGACTGGCCGGGCAACGTGCGCGAGCTCGAGAACGCGCTGCACCGGGCGGTGCTGCTGGCGCAAGGACCGGAAATCGGCGCCGACGCCATCCGCATGCCGGACGGCTCGGCCGGGAATCCGCCGCGCGGCGCCGACTCGCCCGCCAGCCGCGCCGCGGAAGCCGCCGAGACCGTGTCGCGCACTCTGGTCGGTCAGACGGTCGCCGAGATGGAGCAGAACCTGATCCTCGAGACCCTCGACCACTGCATCGGCAACCGCACCCACGCCGCCAACATTCTCGGCATTTCGATCCGCACCCTTCGCAACAAGCTGCGCGCCTACATGGACGCGGGCGTCGACGTCCCGGCGCCGGGCGAAGCCCGCGCCGCGTTCGCGACGCGGTAAAGAGAGAGAGGCGCGGGCGCATGGCCGACACCCGATCTTCGACGGCCGACGCCGGCGGATTCAACCTCAAGGCGGGGCTGAAGGGCCTGTTGCGCGGCGACGTGGCGCTCGCCGCCGGGGTGATCGCGATCCTGATCATGCTGCTGCTGCCGATGCCGGCGTGGCTGCTCGACATCTCTCTGGCGATCTCGATTTCGTTCTCGGTGCTCGTGTTGATGACCGCCCTGTTCATCCGCGGGCCGCTCGAGTTCACGGCGTTTCCGACCATCCTCTTGATCGCGACCATGTTGCGGCTCGGGCTCAACATCGCGTCGACGCGTCTGATCCTGTCGAACGGCCAGTCCGGCGAGACCGCGGCCGGCGACATCATCGCCGCGTTCGGCTCGTTCGTGATGGGCGGCAATTTCGTCATCGGGATCGTGGTGTTCGTGATCCTGGTGATCGTCAATTTCGTCGTCATCACCCGTGGCTCGGGCCGCATCGCCGAGGTCGCCGCGCGCTTCACCCTCGACGCCATGCCGGGCAAGCAGATGGCGATCGACGCCGACCTGTCCTCCGGACTGATCAGCGACGACGAGGCCCGCGATCGGCGCAAGAAGATCGAACAGGAATCCAACTTCTTCGGCTCCATGGACGGGGCCTCGAAGTTCGTGCGCAACGACGCCATCGCCGGCTTGCTGATCACCGGCATCAACGTCATCGGCGGCATCATCATCGGCGTGATGCAGCACTCGATGAGCTTCGGCGACGCGGCGGACGCCTACACGCGCCTGACGGTCGGCGACGGGCTCGTGTCTCAAATTCCGGCGCTGATCATCTCCATCGGCGCCGGCCTGCTGGTCGCCAAGTCGGGCGTCGACGGCGCCGCCGACGAGGCCCTCGGCAAGCAGCTCACCGCCTATCCGCAGGGCCTCGCCATGGTCGCGGGCTGCTGCTTTTTCGCCGGCGTTCTGCCCGGCATGCCGTTCATCCCGTTCGCCCTGCTCGGCGGCGCGGCGGGCTTCGGCGCCTGGACGTTCCACAAGCGAACGAAGGTGCGGGCGGCGGTCGCGGAGGCCGACGCGGCGGAGGAAAAAGCCGCCGCCGAGCCGACGGACGAGCCGATCCAAAGCGCCCTGGCGATGGACGATCTGAAGATCGAGCTGGGTTACGCGCTGTTGCCGCTGATCAACGAAGTCGAAGGCCGCCGCCTCACCGATCAGATCAAGGCGCTGCGCCGTCAGCTCGCCGCCGAAATGGGCTTCGTCATGCCGTCGGTGCGGATTCTCGACAACTTGCAGCTCGAGTCCGACGACTACGTGATCCGCGTCAAGGAGATCGAAGCCGGCAAAGGCCGCTTGAAGCTGCGTCACCTGATGGCGATGGACCCGGCCGGCGGCCAGGTCGAACTCGCCGGCCAGCACGTCAAGGAGCCCGCGTTCGGCCTGCCGGCGTCCTGGATCGACGAAAACCTGCGCGAGGAAGCCACGTTCCGCGGCTACACCGTCGTCGACCCCGCGACCGTGCTCGCCACCCACCTCACCGAAATCCTGCGCGAAAACATGGCCGACCTGTTGACGTTCGCCGAGACCGACAAGCTCCTCGGCGATCTGTCGAAAGAACACCAGAAGCTGCTCGACGACATCACCCCGAACCAGATCACCCGCTCCGGCGTCCAGCGGGTGCTGCAGTCGCTGCTGCGCGAGCGCGTCTCGATCCGCGACCTGCCGGCGATCTTGGAGGCGATCGCGGAAGCCTCCAGCGCGACCCAGGACATGGTCGCCATCACCGAGCATGTGCGCGCCAAGCTCGCCCGCCAGCTGTGCTGGACTCACCGCGGCGCCGATGGCGCGCTGCCGATCGTGACTCTGTCGCCGAAGTGGGAGCAGTCGTTCGCCGAAGCTCTGATCGGCCAAGGCGATGAGCGGCAACTGGCGCTGGCGCCGTCGAAGCTGCACGAGTTCATCCAGGCGGTGCGCCAGGCGTTCGACGCCGCGGCGCAAAGCGGCGAGATGCCGGTGCTGCTGACCAGCCCGATGGTGCGGCCCTACGCGCGCAGCCTCATCGAGCGCTTCCGCGTTCAAACCGTGGTGATGTCGCAAAACGAAATTCACCCGCGGGCGCAGCTGCGCACCGTCGGTCAGGTTTAGACGCCGGGAGGCCCCATGCGGATCAAGACGTTCGTCGGCAAGGACATGAGCGAAGCGATGGCGCACGTGCGCCGCGACATGGGCGCCGACGCCGTGATCCTGTCGTCGGCGAAAACCCGGCGCGGCAACGTCGAGGTGCGGGCCGCGGTCGATCGGCCGCACGGCGACGCGCCGCCGCCGCAGGCGCTCGATTCGGCCGGCGATTTTGAAACCGTCGGGCCGGAGCCGTCGCGCGAAGAGGTGGCGCGCGCCTGCGCCGCCGCGCTGCTGCACCACGGTCTGGACGCGGCGACCGTCAAGGCGCTCGCCGAGGCCGCCGCCAAGGTCGAGCCGCGCGAAACCGTCGCCGGTCTGGCCCGCGCGATGGACGCGCGGTGGTCGTTCCAACCCCTGACCGCGACCCCGGAACGGCCGTTGATTCTGTTCGGCGCGCCGGGCTGCGGCAAGACCGTCGGCGCCGCCAAGCTCGCCGCCCGCGCCGCCGCCAACGATCTGGAGTCCGATCTCGTGTCCACCGACATCGACCGCGGCGGCGGCACCGCGCAGCTCGCCGACTACGCCGACGCGCTTGGGGCCGGTTTCTGCGAGGCGCGCGGGGCCAAGGCGCTGGCGCGCGTCGCCGAGGCGCGCGACACCGGCCGGGCGTTGATCATCGACACCCCGGCGCTCGACCCGTTCGACCCCGCCGCCCGCGACGCCGCGATCGCGTTCGCCCGCGCCACCGACGCTCAGCCGGTGGGCGTGATCGACGCCGGCATGAACCCGGCCGACGCCTACGACGCCGCCAAGACGTTGAAAGCCATCGGCTGCCGCCGGATGCTGCTGACCAAGTGCGACCTGGTGCGTCGCGCCGGCGCGGCGTTCTCCGCCGCCGACGCCGGGCTGGCGTTCGGCGCGCTGTCGTCGTCGCCGTTCGTCGGCCGCGGCCTGGCCCCGGCGACGCCGCTGCGGCTGGCGCGCCTGACCCTCGACAAGGCGGTCGCGCATCAGGCCCACGGGGCGGCGGCGTGAGCGCCGTTCCGGCCCGCGCGCCGGTCCCGCTCGGCTGTGTTCTGGCGATCGCGTCCGGCAAGGGCGGGGTCGGCAAGACGTTCCTCTCCGTCAACCTCGCCCACGCCTTCGCCCAGCTTGGCGAGCGCGTGCTGGTGTTCGACGGCGACCTCGGCCTCGCCAACATCGACGTTCAGCTCGGCATCGCGCCGAAATCGGACCTCGCCTCGGTGGTGTCCGGCCGTGTCGAACTCGCCGACGCCGTGACGCCGGTCGTCGGCGGCTCGAACGACGGCGGCTTCGACGTCCTGCCCGGGCGCTCCGGCTCCGGCGTCTTGTCGGCCCTGTCGGCGGAGGAAGTGGCGCGGATCGCGGCCGGGCTCGCCGCCCTGTCGCTGACCTACGACCGGGTGATTCTCGACCTCGCCGCCGGCGTCGATTCGGCGACCCTGCGGCTGGCGGCCTCGGCCGACGACGTCGTCGTCGTGGTCCAGGACGAGCCGACGTCGATCACCGACGCCTACGCCTTCATCAAGTGCTTGCGGGCGCGCGACGACGGCGCCGCCCCGGCGCTGCTGATCAACGCCGCGGACGGCTGGACCCAGGCGCGGCGGGCCGCCGACGGCCTGACCCGGGCGTGCGAACAGTTCCTCGGCTTCACCCCGCCCCACGCCGGGGCCGTGCGCCGCGACGACAAGGTGCGCGACGCGGTCCGCAATCAGGAGCTGATCGCCGCCCGCCATCCGCAATCCAACGCCGCCGAAGACATCGCCAAAGTGGCCCGGCGCATCTTGCGCGGCTGACGTGCGCCACGTTCGGGCTCCGGCGTTGTTCCGACGCTTGGGCTCGCGGCCGCGTCAAGGCTGAGGCAGGACGCCGGTCGGGTCGTGTCGGGCGACGGCGACGCGGCGGTCGCCGTTCAGCAAGTAGCGTTTCATCGCCGACCGGACGTCGGACAGCGTCACGGACTCGATGTCTTCGTGCAGAGTCGCCAGCCGCGCCGGACCGGCGGCGTCGTGCATGGCCAAGCCGGCGAGATGATCGCCAAGCGGCCGCAACGAGGCGTCCGCGAGCCAACGTTGGTAGAAGTCGACCAAGTCCAGCTTTGCGCGGTTGAGCGCCTCCGCCGTCAGATCCTCGGCGTAAACTTCCGCCAGGGCCGCCGTCAGGGCCGCGTCGAGGTCGGACAACACGCCGTCCGCGACCGCGAAATGAATCTCGAACTGCGCCGGATCGCCTTCCGCCAAGGGCGGGCTGGCGCTGGAATAGCCGCGGCCGTCGTCGAGCGTTGAAATGGCGAGGCGAGTCGCCAGTCGCCGTCCCAGAGGCGAGTCGAGCGCGCGCTCGATATTCCACAGCTCGTCATATTCGCCGCGGCCGCCGAGCAGGAGTTGGTCGAGGACGATCATGGCGATGTAGTCGTCGGACGCGCGCGGCGGCGCGGCGAATCCGGCGGCGAACCAGACGCCCTCGAAATCCGGCGAGCCCACTTCGCGGGTGCGCGCCTCGCCGCGCATCCGCGGCGCGTCGACCCAGGCGCCGACTTCGGCGGACGTTGGGCGCGAACGCTTCGGCCGGGCGTCCAATTTGGCGCGCAAGTCCGCTTCGACGGCGTCGAGGTCGATTTCGCCGGCGATCACGAGCACGGACGTCGACGGCGCATAGGTCGCGTCGAGGTGGCGGTCGATCTCCTCGGCGGCGAACGCGCGGGTGTTGTCCACTTCCACCGCAAACGACGGCTTGTTGGCGTAGAACAGATGATCGACCGCACGGCGTGCGGCATAGGACTGCGAGCCGATGCTGCGCCCAAGCTCGTCGATGACGCGTTGCTGCTGGCGCGCGAAAAGGTCGTCCGGCGCCGCACGCGACCACAAGGCGCCCGACCGGCCGAGGGCGCGCTGCACGGCGGCGTCCGCGCTGACCGTGCTCCAGACGGAGATGTAGTCCGGGCGCGTCATGGCGTTTGAATCGAAATTTTCCATGCCGTCGGGATAGCGGTGATCATCGAGGCCGGACGGCGTGTTCGAGTAGAGGTGCTCGGAGAAATGGGCGAGCCCCGGCGTGACCTCGCGGTCCGTGCCATAGGGCGTATAGACGCCCACGAAGGCGCGCGCGGCGACGGATTCGTTCGGCGGCGCGGCCGCCAGGACGACCCGGAGACCGGACGCGTCCGTAAACGTCCGCACGTCACCTGCAAACACAGGATCGAGGTCGGGCGACGGCGCCGGCGAGGCGGCGACGCACGACGCGGCGCCTGTCGCGACAGCCAACGCGGCGAAAACTAGGGACTTCATGGAATTCGCCCTCCGGTTCATGGCGAGGTTCGCGCCCGCGGCCGTGGCGTCGCAGTCCGCCATTATTGTCTCCCCGGTCTCCGCCGAATAGGCCGGGCACGCCGAATCCGCTCTTGCATTTGACAATCATTCGCATTATCTGCGGGGCATGATCGTGTGTGTCTGCAACAACATCAACGAGGCCGACGTGCGCCGCGCGGTGCGCGCCGGGGCGCCGGACGCCGAGGGCGTTTACGCGGTGCACGGCTGCACGATGAACTGCGGCTGCTGCCTGGCGACGATCGAAGACATGCTGACCGAGGAACGCTCGGCCGCCCCGGCGCCGAACGCCGCCAAGTCCCGCGCCGCCTGATCTCCGCCTGACAATCTTATCGCCGGCGCGTGACCTCGAACGGCCGCGGGGCCTAGACTGCGCGCAAGTCGGAACGTGCGGAGAGACGCCATGAAGGGCGACGCCAAGGTCATCGAATTCTTGAACGCGGTGCTGAAGAACGAGCTCACCGCGATCAACCAGTATTTCCTTCACGCGCGCATGCTGCGCGACTGGGGCGTCTCCGAGCTCGCCGGCAAGGAACACGACGAATCGATCGAGGAGATGAAGCACGCCGACGACCTCATCGCGCGCATTCTGTTTCTCGAGGGCCTGCCCAACCTTCAGGATCTCGGAAAGCTCAAGATCGGCGAAGACGTCGTCGACATCTTGAACTGCGATCTCAAGCTTGAGCTCGAGGGCCTGCCGGTTTTGCGCAACGCGATCGAACACGCCGAGGAGGTGCGCGACTACGCCAGCCGCGACCTGTTCGGGAAAATCCTCAAGAACGAAGAGGAGCACGTCGACTGGCTGGAGACTCAGATCGGCTTGATCGCCAAGATCGGAATCGAGAATTTCATCCAGCTGCAGTCGAAGCCGAACGCCGACGCGGACTGACGCGCCGGCGTTCGCGAACGGGCGTCAGCCCGCCGCGCGCATCCCGGCCACGTCGTCGATCTCGGCCTGGACCTTCTTGTCGGCCTCGGCCTTGGCGCCGGCGACGCGGCGTTCCTCCAGGATCTCGAATTTCTTCAGTTCCGCAAACGCGTCTTCCAGTTCGGCGCGAAGCTTTTCCGCCTGCTCGTCGATCTCGGCGATCGACGTGCGGATGTTCTGCTTCCGCTTGATGATCGCCTGGGCGTAGGAGCCGTAGGCGACGAAGCCGTCTTTCATGGCGTTGGCGGCGACCTGTTCTTCCGGCACCGACGCGTCGAGATTGTCGACCTGCCGCGTCATGTCGGACTTGGCGACCTCAAGGGCGGCCATCTGCTTTTGCAGCTCCTCGACCTTAAATCGAGCAAGCCGGATCAACGATTCCAGACTGCGCATACCCGTCTCCATTCACCTCATTCGGACGCGCCCAGCGCGTCGCCCAACCAAGCGAAGCCTTCGTCAAGCGACGTGGCCTCGTCTTTCCCCTGCCCCAGAAACGCCTCGAGCGCCGGCTGCAGGCGCACCGCCTCGTCGACCTCGGCGTTGGACCCGGGCGCGTAAGCGCCGAGCCGGATGAGTTCTTCCATGTCGGCGTAGGACGCCATCAGCTTCATCGCCTTGCGCACCAGCTTCAGCTCGTCCGGCGCGCAGCAGTGCGGCATCGTCCGCGACACCGACTTCAAGACGTTGATCGCCGGGTAGCGGCCGCGCTCGGCGATGGCCCGTTCCATGACCACGTGGCCGTCGAGGATGCCGCGCACGGCGTCGGCGACCGGCTCGTCGTGATCGCCGCCTTCGACGAGCACCGTGAACAAGCCGGTGATCGATCCAGGTTTCGAACCGTCGCCGCGGTCGACGCCGGGCCCGGCGCGCTCCAGCAGACGCGGCAGCTCCGCGAACACCGACGGCGTATAGCCGCGCGTGGCCGGCGGTTCGCCGGCGGCGAGGCCGATTTCGCGTTGCGCCAGCGCGACCCGGGTGACGGAGTCCATCAGGCACAGAACGTCCTTGCCCTGATCGCGGAAATGTTCGGAGACGGCCAGCGTCAAGTGCGCGGCGCGGCGGCGCTTCAGCGCCGGTTCGTCGGAGGTGGCGACCACGACGACCGCCCGGGCCAGGCCTTCCGGGCCGAGCACGTCCTCGATGAATTCGCGCACTTCGCGGCCGCGTTCGCCGATCAGGCCGATGACGACGACGTCGGCGTCGGCGGCCCGCGCCAGCATGCCCATCAGCATCGACTTGCCGACGCCGGAGCCGGCGAACAGGCCCATCCGCTGGCCGCGGCAGACCGGGGCGAACGTGTTCAAGGCCCGAACCCCGAGGTCGAGACGGTCCCCCACCCGCGCGCGTTCGGCCGCGGCCGGAGGCGCGGCGCGCAAGGGGCGCGACACGGCGCCGTCGGCCAGGGCCGGGCCGCCGTCGATCGGCGCGCCGAAGGCGTCGATCACCCGGCCGAGCCAGGCGTCGGACGGCCGCACGACGGCCGGTTCAGGGCGCAGATGAATCGTCGCGCCGGCGCGCACGCCGTCGATCGGCTGCAGCGGCATCACCAGCGCGCGGTCGTTGCGAAACCCGACGACTTCGCAGGCGACGTCGCCGGACACGCAGCGGATTTGGGCGGACGCTCCGAGCGCCAGCGCCGGAGCCGGACCGGCGGCTTCGACCATCAGGCCGTTGATCGCCGTCACGCGACCGCGGTAGTCGCGGGCGTCCAGCCGCCTGACATCGTCGATCAAGGCCTTCATGGAGGCTCCGAATCACCGGCCCGCCGAATTCTTTCGACGCGGTCACGATACCCCGACGTGATTGCCCGCATGTAAACGCAACCGCCTCAATGCGAGACATCGCGAAGAAATCGCCCGCCGCGGATTGCCGGGGGCGATGAATCACCCGAACCATGTCCGCGTTAACCTTTCTTAAGCGAACGCGTCGTTAACGTTGACGCGAAGGAAAGTTTTTGGGGCGAACGGAGCGGCCGCGGCGCGGTCCCCGATCCATGGGAGGGCTCTCATGCGGGTTCTGCTGATCGAAGACGACAGCGCAACAGCGCAGTCCATCGAGCTGATGCTCAAATCCGACGGGTTCAACGTCTATACGACGGACCTTGGCGAAGAAGGCATCGATCTGGGCAAGCTGTACGACTACGACATCATCTTGCTCGACTTGAATCTGCCCGACATGCCGGGGTTCGACGTTCTCAAGACGTTGCGGGTCGCGAAAGTGAACACCCCGATCCTGATCTTGTCCGGGCTCGCCGACATCGACGCCAAGGTCCGCGGGCTGGGCTACGGCGCCGACGACTACATGACCAAGCCGTTCCACAAGGACGAGCTGATCGCCCGGATTCACGCCGTCGTGCGGCGCTCGAAGGGTCATTCCCAATCGGTCATCAAGACCGGCGAAATCACCGTCAATCTCGACGCCAAGACGGTCGAAGTCGAGGGCCACCGCGTGCATCTGACCGGCAAGGAATACCAGATGCTGGAGCTGCTCTCCCTGCGCAAGGGCACGACCCTGACCAAGGAGATGTTCCTCAACCACTTGTACGGCGGCATGGACGAGCCGGAGTTGAAGATCATCGACGTCTTCATCTGCAAGCTGCGCAAGAAATTGGCGGCGGCGACCGGGGGCGTGCACCACATCGAAACCGTCTGGGGCCGCGGCTACGTGCTGCGCGATCCGGTCGAGGAAAAGAAAGACGAAGCCGCCTAGGCGCGCCGCTCGTTCAAACGCTCTTCAACGGGGCGGTCCGCGGGCCGCCCCGTTTCACGTTCGCCCTAGACTTTGGCGTTGGCGAACACCGTCGACGGCCGAAGCGCCGCCTTGGCGTCCGCCAGGGCGGCGCGGCCGGCGAGATTGCAGACGGCTTTGAACATGACGCTCACGACGACGACCCCGATCCACCAATGCGGACCGATCTCGGCGCGCAGCCCGTCGCCGAACCGTTCGAGAAAATAAAGTTCCGCGATTTGCGCGCCGAACAACCCGGCGGCGAAGGCCTCGCCGATCAGGAACAACGTCGCCGCCAGCACGGCCACGTCGCCGATGATGAACCAAAGGTTGCTCTTTTCGTTTCGTTTTGCGTCGTTCATGCGTCCGACTCCGGCTTCGTCGCCCGTGAAGCGATCGCCACGCAACGAATACGCCAGAAACGCGAATCGGCCGCCGATGTCCTAGGCGGCGCGTTCGGCGTCGTCCTCCGCCGCCGTCACGCCGTAGACGCCGCCGCGGCCCTTGAGAGCCGAAAACGCGTCCGTCAGTCCGACGAGGGTTTCCGACGCCCCGAGCACCAGGCGGGCGTCGGGCGAAGTCTGCGCCGCGATCCGGCCCAGCACCTCGATCTTGGTCTCGCGGTCGAAGTACGCCAGCACGTTGCGGCACAAGACCACGTCGAAGCGGCCCAGATGGGAGAAGTCCTCGAGCAGATTGAGTTTCTGGAAGTGGATGTCGCGGCGCAGGTCGGGCGAAATCCGCCACATCTCCCCGGCTTTTTCGAAGTAGCGGACGAAGCGGCCGATCGGCAAGCCGCGTTGGACTTCGTAGTGGCTGTAGAGGCCGGCTTTGGCCTTCTCAATCGCCTTGCCCGACATGTCCGTGGCGATGATTTCGATCATCCGCCCGGCGGTCAGCGCCCGCAGATCTTCAAGCATCATCGCCAAGGAATAAGCTTCCTGGCCGGTCGAACAGCCGGCGCACCAGATCCGCAAGCGCTCGTCGGGCCGCCGCGCCGCCGCCAATTCCGGAATCACCTCGTCGGCGAGCTGCGTGAACGGGTCGCGGTCGCGGAAAAACCAGGTCTCGGTGGCGGCCATGGCCTCGGCAACCGACGACGCGAGCCGGTCGTCGCGCCGGGTGCGCAGCTTCGCGACCAAGGCCTCGACCGTGTCGAACCCCTCGCGCCGCGCCACCGGGCCCAGCCGGCCCTCCAGCAGATACGCCTTGTCGGCAGACAACACCAAGCCCGTCCGCGCGCGCACGATCTCGGCCAGAAACTCCAGTTCGCCGCGGTTCATCGAACGGTCCTCCGGTTCAAATGCGCGATCAGATCAAGCCGACTTCGGCGAACTTCGACTCCACGATGTCGCCGTCGAACGGCTTCATGATGTATTCGTTGGCCCCGGCGCGCAGCGCCTCGGTGATCGAATTGACGTCGTTTTCCGAGGTGCAGAACACGACCACCGGTTTGTCGCCGCCCTCTTCGCGGCGCAGGTTCTTGAGAAAATCGAGGCCGTTCATCAGCGGCATGTGCCAATCGAGAAGCACCGCGTCGGGCATCCGCCGGCGGCAGGCGTCGAGCGCCTCGCGACCGTCGCCGGCCTCTTCGCAGGAAAACTTGAGATCCTCGAGAATGCGCCGCGCGACCTTGCGGATCACCCGGCTGTCGTCGACCACCAAACAGGTTTTCATCGTCATCCCGGCCCCCGTTTCATGCCGCTTTCCGGCCTCGTCCCGCGCCCGCGGGCGACGACGCCCAGGCGTCGAGATCGGGAATCAGAGCCACGGACCCGTCCGGCAAAACCGCCGCGCCGGCCGCTTCCGCCGAGGGCGCCAAACCGTGCGGCAAGTTGCGCGCGACCGCCTGAACTTCGCCGGCGTCGCCGTCGCCGGCGACTCCTATCCGGCGGCCGGCCGCTTCAACGAGCACCACGACCGTGGCGGCGCGAACGCCGCCGTTGAAGATGTCCGGCAGCCCCATCACCGGGGCCAAGCCGTCGCCGACCCGGATCATGGCCGCGCCTTTGACGCGCTCGATCGCGTGGGCGTCGCCGGGGCCGCAGCCGAACAGGTCGACGACCCGCGACGTCGGGATGGCGTAAAGGGTCGACCCGACGCGCAGCACCAGGGCGTCGAACGCCGCTTCGCTGCGCACGCCGGCGGCGAGATCGGCCAATCGTCTGAGGGGTTCCGGCGTTGCGCCGTCGACCTGTCCGGTCACCAAGCCGAAGCGGTTGCGGGCGTAGGCGAGCGCGGCGGCCGCGTCATCGAACATGGCCCGCCGGTCGGCGTCCAGATCGTCGAACAGCGAAGAAAATTCGTCGAAACCGTCCTTCATGGGCGCTCTCCGCGCGCGGGTCGGCGCCCGCGCGTTTCTCCGTTCGCGCCCAGAATCCGGGGATTTCGGTTAACCGCTCGCTAACGAACGACCGACGTCAGACCGCCTTCGCCAGCTTGGCGCCCGGCGCGGGGTCGACCGTGGCGCCGATTTCGACGCGTTCGCCTTCCGCCCGGCCCCATGACTTGCCGCCGGCTTCGCGAGTCAGCAGCGCGGCGTAGTAGGCCTGGATGTAGCGGGCGTCGAAGCCGTCTTCCGGCGCCCGGCCCTCAAGCCCGGCGGCCACCGCCGGCGTCAAGCGCGCGCGGCGGCCTTCGGCTTTCAAGGTGTAGCTGTTGCCGTCGGGAGTCACTTCGACGTTGATGATCCCGCCGCGCGGCAGCGCCTCGACGGCGAGCAGCACGAGATTGAGCAGCACGCGCGCGCCGAGCTTGTCGAGCGTGTCCGGGGACTCGCCCCAGATGATCTCCGACTTCGCCCGCGCGAACATCGCGTCCACGACGCGGCGCAGTTCCGGCGTGTCCATGCGGCCGGGAGCGGAGCCCGCGGCGCCGAAAGCCAGCCGTGAGAATTCGAGCTTCGCCCAGGCCTGATTGGCGGATTCGCGGACCAACGCCTTGGCGTCGTCATGCATGTCCTCGGCGTCCGGATCCTCAAGCACGTCGAGGGCGGCGCCGACGGCGCTCACCGGGCTGACGAGGTCATGACAGAGCCGGGCGCACAAGTAGGCGGCCAGTTCCGAAGCGCGGATGTCGAAAGCGGAGCTCATGGGGCCTCGATAGACGATTCTCGGTGGGGCGACACGGAATTCGCGACGGCTGGGAGATTACCCTTCCCGAACGTCGATGTCGTCGTGGCCGTGCTTGTGGCTGTGGAAAGAAAGCGCCATCAGGCCGGCCCCGAGCAGAAAGGACACGCTCGCCCCGGCGACCAAGGCGATCCACATGTGAATGGAGGTCTCGACGCCGGCGAGGCTGAACCAAGACCGGGCGGCGAAAATCACGGCGGCCGCGAACAGGATCCCGAGCGCGGCGATGAGGGCGAGCGTTTTCACCGCTCGCCCCCGTCGCGACGGCGCGACGTCACTTCGACTTCCACTCGCCGCTGTCGTCCTTGAAGCATTCGCCTTCTTGCACGCGGGCCATCTGCTTTTCGCCCGTCAGCCGCGCGACGACGTCCAGGGCGACGCCCTGATCGCGCGCCAGATTGGCGTACACGGCGCGGCGCTTGATGT
>JAJFFL010000319.1 GCA_021776705.1 Alphaproteobacteria bacterium | reverse complement strand
TCCGGAACGCTCGGGACTTCCGGAACGCCCGGAACTTCCACTTCGCCAGGAACCTCAGGCTGCCCAGGATTTTCCGGTTTGCCCGGCAGCTTGGGCTTGTTCCGTCCGCGAGCTTCCGTGGACTTGCCCTTCTTCTTTCCTTTGGTCTCGATGTAGGCCGCCGGACCCGCGTCCGCGGTCGAATCCACCCGCGCGACATCAACGTCGCCGGCCGGGCCGGACACCAGTCCGCCGGTGGCCGCGGCGTAGTCGACCGGATCCGCGCCGATGGCCTCAGGCAGGCGCAGGCTGGCGTCGCTTTCGTTGTCCGCGGATTCGTCCGCATCCAAGCTCTGCGGCTCCAGCTTCGCCTTGTTCGCGGCGCCGCGTTCGACGCGCACGGACCCGGCGTCGCTCGCCTCGACGATCGCCGTCGCGCCGGCCGGCACCTGAACCGTCCGGCCGCTGTTGATGGCGCGGACCTCGACCAGGCCTTCGACGACGTGCACGGCTTGCGCGCCGGCGTCGGCGGAAACCGTGAACGTGGTGCCCTTGACGACGGCGGCCAGCATCGGGGTTTCGACGCTGAAGTGCTGTTCGGGCCGCTTGTCGACGCGGAACAGAAGCGTTCCCGCGTCCTGGAAGATGCGGGTCATGGAAGAGGAGTTTTCGACCGGAAGCGCCATGCGGCTGTTCGGGCCGACGACGATCTCCTGGGTCCCCCGCCCCAACAGCAGACGGCTGTCGCGGCCGGTCGAGATGATGGCGCCGGGCGCCAGTTCGTCGCCGACGTACAGCGCCGACACCCGCCGCGAAGCGGAATAGCTGGCCGGGGCCAAGGCGGCGCGCTCGCCGCGCAGCGCCACGACCGGGATCCCCCGGCCGTCCTCGGATTCGTAGGCGGGATGCGTGACGCGGACCGAACCGCTGGATTCAGCGATGCGCCACGCCGGCCCGTCGCTGGCGTAGGCCGGGGCCGCGAACGCGACCGCCAAGCTCAACGCGGCTGCAACAAATCTCAGCATTTCCGTTGCTCCTAAACCTTGGACCCGTGGTCGTCCGGTTAAAGACCCCAATTGAACCTGGGAGTTATCCGGGCGACGGCGGAGCATTCGGTTAAAATGCGAGCGAACGGACGCGAAATCGTTGGCGAGGGTTAACGACATATCAACTTGGGCGAGCAATGAATCGAGGTTGATTTTGACGTCAATTCGCTCAGCGCCGGCGCACGATGATCGACACAAGAGGAAATTGGCGCTCGGTCGCGGCGGCGGCCGGTTCAGCGCTTTGCGCCGTACTCTTCCCGTGCGCCGTGGGCGCGCAGGACGTGCTCGACGTCGAGCGTCGTCTGCCGGTGAAAGCGGACCTCTCTCTTGACGCGCCGGACACGCCGATCACGCCCGACGCCGCCGATCGGCCGGTCGATTCCGACGCGGACTTCGTGCTCGCGGCGGTCAGCATCGACGGGGCCACGGTCTTTGGTCCGGACGATTTCGCCCCGTTGTATGAGTCCTACCTCGCCACCGCCGTCACGACCCAAGACATCGCCGCCATCGCGGAGGCGGTCACCGAGATGTACCGCGACGCCGGCTATGTGCTCAGCCGCGCCGTCGCGCCGCGCCAGTCCGGCGCCGGCGGCGTGCTGAAGCTGAGAATCCACGAAGGCTATATCGACGACGTGGTCGTCGAGGGCGCGGCCCGCGACGCCGTGCGCCGGCGCCTGGCCCCGATTCTCGACGAACGCCCGCTCCGCAAATCGACCCTTGACCGGGCCCTGGCGCTGGCCGGCGATCTGCACGGCGTCACCGTCGATCAAAGCCGGCTCGAACCCGACATGGCCGACATGGCCCGTCACCGCTTGGTCGTCGTCACCTCGCTGGACGAGGTCTCCGGTTGGGCGTACATGGACAACCGCGGCGGCGGTTCGGCCGGCGAATGGCAAGCCTACGCCATGACGTCGTTTCATTCGAAACTGGCGTGGGGCGACCGGTTCTTTCTCGGCGTTTTCACGGCCCCGGAGTCCGTCGACCGCCTGGTGTTCGGCGAAGCCGGCTACGAAGCGCCGCTCGGAAACGACGGCGCGACGGTCAGCGCCTACCTCTCGGCGTCGGCGTCGAAAGATGTCTTCGCCGCCGGCGAGTCGCGGACCCGCTCAACCCATACGCTGATCACCATCGCGCACCCGTTCATTCGGTCGCGGACCCTGACGCTGCGCGGCGACGTCGGAGTCGAGACCCGCTTTCTGCGCCAGAAGTTCGGCGGCGCGACGACGTACGACGACGAATTGTGGATCGCCGACGCCGGAGTCTCCTTGCTCGCCCGAGCGCTCGGCGGCGATCTCTCCTTCGACGCCGACGTCGCCGCCGGGCTCCTCGATCGAAGCGGCGTCACGCCGCCGTCGCGCGCCGACGCCGACGACCAGTTCACGCGGCTGCGGCTGTCCGCGTCGCACCGGATGAGCCTGACCGATTCCGTGATCTTCGCCGCGGCCGTCAGCGGTCAGATCGCGTCCGGGCCGTTGGCCGCGACCGAGGAGTTCAACTTGGGCGGCGCGAAATTCGGGCGCGCCTACGATTACGCCGAGATCACCGGCGACGAAGGCTTGGCGGCGTCGCTGGAGCTTCGGTATTGGCGGCCCGTCGACGCCGGGCCCCTCGAC
>JAJFFL010000318.1 GCA_021776705.1 Alphaproteobacteria bacterium | reverse complement strand
GAACCCTCATCTATAGGCCCGCGCTCGACGAACGGTAACGCCTGCGCGAGCAGGACGACAAAGGCGATCAACATGAGCGCGGACACGACTGAACGCTCCGGGGCTAAACGGTCTCGAACTTTCAGCGCCCGTCCTTCGACCCACGAAGGCGGCGTGGAAAAGAAATGGATCCTAATCGACGCGGAAGGCCTTGTGGTCGGCCGGTTGGCGGCTTTCGTGGCGACGCGCCTGCGCGGCAAGCATCGCCCGGACTATACGCCTCACGTCGATTGCGGCGACCACGTCGTGATCGTCAACGCCGACAAGGTGACGCTCACCGGGAAAAAGCGCTCCGACAAGATCTACCACCGGCACACTGGCTATCCTGGCGGCCTCAAGAAGCGCACCGCCGGCGACATTCTCGACGGCGACCACCCGGAACGGGTCATGACCTTGGCGGTGCAACGCATGCTGCCCAAGGAAAGTCCGCTGGCGCGCCAGCAGCTGTCCAACCTGCGCGTCTACGCCGGCCCCGAACATCCCCACGAAGCCCAAAAGCCCGAGACCATCGACGTCGCGGCGCGCCATCCCCGTAACGCGAGGACCAACTGACCATGGCCGAAGACGCGCACAGCCTGGAAGACCTGAAGGACGTGATGGCCGACGGCGGAGCCCCGACGGCGGCCGAGCCGGAAGCGCTTCCCGAGCCCACGATCGACGAGCATGGCCGCGCCTACGCGACCGGCAAGCGAAAGAACGCCATCGCCCGCGTTTGGATCAAGCCCGGCAACGGCAAGATCGTCGTCAACGGCCGCGAGCAGGAGACCTACTTCGCGCGCCCGGTGCTGCGCATGCTGTTGCAGCAGCCGTTCGAGGTCGCCGGACGCAAGGACCAGTACGACGTCAAGGCCACGGTCAAGGGCGGCGGCTTGTCCGGTCAGGCGGGCGCGGTGCGCCACGGCATCTCCAAGGCGCTGACCTTGTTCGAACCGGGTCTGCGCAAGGCGCTCAAGTCCGGCGGCTTCCTGACCCGCGACAGCCGCGTCGTCGAGCGCAAGAAGTACGGCCGCGCGAAAGCCCGCCGCAGCTTCCAGTTCTCGAAACGCTGACGAAACGGCCGCGGCGGCTCAGTCGCCGCGGTCTTTCACATACGACCCGGGCGCCGGCTCGATGGGCTTCAACGGTCCGTCGGCCGGCGTTTTCGCGTCGACAAGCTCGCCGGACTTTTTCGACAGCCACTTGTCCCAGTGCGGCCACCAGGAGCCGGGCTTTTCTTTCGCCTCGGCCAGCCACGCGTCGACGGTGTCGGGCAGCTTCTTCGCCGAATTCGTCCAATGCTGATACTTTTCAGCGTCCGGGTGGTTGATCACGCCGGCGATGTGACCGGAGCCGGCCAACGTGAACTTGGTCGGGCCGCCGAATTGTTTCGCGCTTTTGAAAACCGACGGGTATGGCGCGATGTGGTCTTCGCGGCTGGCTTGAAAGTAGGCCGGCGTCTTGATGTCGCCCAACGACACGGTGTCTCCGGCGACCTTGAGCTTGCCCTTCGCGAGCGCGTTCTTGCGGTAGAACTGTTTGAGATAATACAGGTGCAAGGCCTTCGGCAGCCGCGTCTGATCGGAATTCCAAAACAGCAGATCGAACGCCTTCGGGTCTTTCCCCATCAGGTAGTTGTTGATCATGAACGACCACACCAGGTCGTTGGCGCGCAGCATGTTGAAGGTCTCGGACATGGTCGCGCCGTCGAGCACCCCGCCTTGCTCGTCCATGCGGCGGGAAATCTCTTCAAGCCACTCGTCGTCGACGAACAACAACAGGTCTCCGGCCTCGGAAAAATCAGCCTGGGCGGCGAAAAACGTCGCTGATTGGATGCGCGCGTCGCCGTGCTGGCCCATGTGCGCCAGCGCCGCCGAAAGCAGGGTGCCGCCGATGCAGTAGCCGACCGTGTTCACGGTCTCGCAGCCGGATTGCTCGATCGTCTTTTCGACCGCTTCGAGGATGCCCTCGCGGTAGTAGTCGTCGAAGGTGACGTCGGCGAGATCGGAGCGCGGATTGACCCAGGAGACGAGGTAGACCGGGTAGCCCTGGTCGAGCAGCCACCGCACCATGGAGTTTTCAGGCCTCAGGTCGAGAATGTAGAACTTGTTGATCCAAGGCGGAAAAATCAGCAGCGGGCGTTCGTAGGTCTGCGCCGTCGTCGGCAGGTACTGGATCAATTGAAAGATCCGGTTTTGAAAGATCACGCTGCCTGCGGTCGCGGCGACGTCGCGCCCGACCTCGAACTTCTCGAGGTCGGTTTGCTTGATCGCCAGCCGGCCTTTGCCGCGCGCCAGATCTTCGGCCAGGTTTTTCATCCCCTTGACGAAGTTCTCGCCTCCGGATTCCGCCGCGGCGCGCATCACTTCGGGGTTGGTGA
Source organism: Alphaproteobacteria bacterium (assembly GCA_021776705.1). GTDB lineage: Bacteria > Pseudomonadota > Alphaproteobacteria > Caulobacterales > Maricaulaceae > JAJFFL01. Next base: position 18,635 of record JAJFFL010000318.1, on the reverse strand, counting down.
GGGCGAAATTGGTGGGCGAAAAGGCGTCCGCCATCTGGCGGGTGAAGAAGGCGACCTTCTTTTTCGTCGCGTCGTCCACGCCGTCGACCGACGAAACCGTGTCCAGCAGCCACTGCGACGTCAAAAGGTAGCTCTGCTTGACGAGATCGAGAAACGGGTTGGCCTCCCAATCTTCCGAACGCCAGCGCTTGTCGCCCTTTTCCGGGGTGACCGCCGGCGCGGACTCGCCGCTGGCGATGCGCTTCGCCGTGCTCGTCCAAAGGCTCATGTAGCCTTGCCACAGCTTCATTTGGGCTTCGGCCAGGGTCTCGGGATCAGCGGCGAGTTTTCCCCAAACTTCGGTCGCCTCGGGACCGATGTTGAACGGGTCGGCATCGACCGGCCGGGCCGCTTTCGACGGGTCGGCGCCGGCGATCAGCGCCTGGGTCTTCGCGGCCGCCTCCATGACGTGCCGGGCGTAGCGCTCCATCGCCTCGAGCCCGGCCTCGGACATTTCGTCCCATTTCGGCGGGACCTTGGACGGCTTGTCGGACATGATCGCCTCGCGATTCCAGATTCGGCGCTGATCGTGACACAATGTGCGGGCCGGGTGTAGAAGGCTCAGTCGCCGGCAAAGGAGCCTCCATGCGCATGATTTTGGCCGTGTTCGCCGCCGCCGCCGCGGCGACGGGATGCGCCGGGGCGAACAGCGGGCCCGCGGACGGCCCGGCGTGGCTTGAAGACAAGGTGCGCGCGGCCGACGCCGCCGGCGGCGGCTACCCGAAGCTTTCGGACGTGCCGGAACGTCCGGACGACGTTCCGGACGAAGCCGAATGGCGCCGCCGCGTCGACGCCTTGGACGCCAAGCGCGTCGACGTGCTCACCAATCCCGACCTTGCGCCGACCGACCCGCGCGGCTCCAGCGAAGCATTCGCCACCGGCGCCCGCGAGAAGGCCGAAGAAGGTCTCGACGCCTACAAAGACCCGCCGACCAATCCTTAAGCCGGCGCGACCGCGCCGGCTCCCGCCTCAATCACGCATTTCAACTGAGACATCGGAAGGGGAGCGATGACGCCTCAAGAGGAGTCCGCGTTGCGGGCCATCGCCAGCGACGCCGTGCGCGTCACTGAAGCCGCGGCGATCGCCGCCGCCAAGCTCGCCGGACGCGGCGATGAAAAGGCCGCCGACCAGGCCGCCGTCGACGCGATGCGGACCGCGTTCAACGCCATGGAGATGCGGGGCCGCATCGTCATCGGCGAAGGCGAACGCGACGAAGCCCCGATGCTCTATATCGGCGAAGAGGTGGGCAGCGGCGCGGGGCCGGAGATCGACATCGCGCTCGACCCTCTCGAGGGCACCACCCTGACCGCCAAAGCCATGCCCAACGCGCTCGCCGTGCTGGCCCTGGCGCCGCGCGGCGGTCTGCTGCACGCGCCCGACACCTACATGGACAAGATCGCCGTCGGCCCCGGCCTGCCGGACGGCGTCGTCGACCTCGACGCCAGCCCGGCCGAAAACGTCAAGTCCGTCGCCAAGGCGCGCCGGATCAAGGCCGAAGAAATCACCGTGTGCGTGCTCGACCGGCCGCGCCACGCCGAGATCATCGCGTCGCTGCGCTCCGTCGGGGCGCGCGTCAATCTGATCTCCGACGGCGACGTCGCGGGCGTCATCAACACCACCGACCCCGGCACCGGCGTCGACATGTACGTCGGCCAGGGCGGGGCCCCAGAGGGCGTCCTCGCGGCCGCCGCGCTGCGTTGCGTCGGCGGCCAGATGCAGGCCCGGCTGGTGTTCCGCAACGACGACGAACGCGGCCGCGCCGCGCGCATCGGCGTCACCGACTTCGACCGCAAGTACGACCTCAACGAGCTCGCCTCCGGCGATTGGGTGGTGTTCAGCGCCACCGGCGTCACCCGCGGCTTCCTGGTCGACGGCGTGGTCTCCTTGAAAGGCCGAAAGCGCACCGAAACGCTGGTTTTGACCAGCCACGACCAGGGCGTGCGCCGAGTTCGCTCGGAGATTCCGACCTGAACGCCGGCCTCGCCGCTGCGGACGCCGCGCTGCTCGGGGTCGAACGCTCGGCTTCCGGACGGCGCTGGACCGCCCGCGGGGCAGACGACGGCTTGGCCGCGGCGATCGCCCGCGCGCTTGGCGTTCCCGACGCCCTCGGCCGCGTGATCGCCAACCGCGGCGTCGGTCTCGACGACGCCGAAGCCTTCTTGCATCCGACCCTCAAAGGGGCGCTGCCGGATCCGTCGTCGTTCGCCGACATGGACGCCGCCGTCGACGTCATCTCCGACGCCATCAACGCCGACAAGAAGATCGCGATTTTCGCCGACTACGACGTCGACGGGGCGACCTCGGCGGCTCAGTTCGTGCGCTATCTGCGCGGCCGCGGACGCGACGCCCTGGTCTATGTGCCCGACCGCATCAAGGAGGGCTACGGCCCCAGCGCCGAGGCTTTCGCCGAACTCAAGGAGCGCGGGGCCGAGGTCGTGATCACCGTCGACTGCGGGGCGATGGCGCACGCGCCGCTGGAGGCGGCCGCCGGTCTCGGCCTCGAAGTCGTGGTCATCGACCACCATCAGATGACCGCCGAGCCGCCGCCGGCGGCGGCGGTCGTCAACCCCAACCGGGCCGACTGCGGTTCCGGCTGCGGCCATCTCGCGGCCGCCGGGGTCAGCTTCATGACCCTGATCGCGCTCAACCGCGCCGCCCGCCGCGCCGGCGCGTTCGACGCCGCGCCGGAACCCGACCTGCTGCAGTTTCTCGACCTCGCCGCGCTCGGGTCGATCGCCGACGTGGTGCCGCTCCTGGGCGTCAACCGTGCGATCGCGTCGCAAGGCCTCAAAATGATGAGCCAACGGCGCAACCCCGGCGTCGCGGCGCTGCTCGACGTCGCCGACGTCGCCGCCGGAACCCCGCTGTCGGCCTACCACGCCGGCTTCATCATCGGGCCGCGGATCAACGCCGGCGGGCGGGTCGGTCAGGCCGATCTCGGCGCGCGGCTGCTGTCGACCGACGACGCCGCCGAAGCGGCCCTCATCGCCGCCGAACTCGACCGCCTCAACAAGGCCCGCCGCGCCGTCGAGCAGGCGGTCCTCGACCAGGCCTCCGCCAAGGCCGAGGCGCAGCTCGACCGCACCGACGCGCCGCTTATTCTGGTGTCGGGGGAGGGCTGGCACCCCGGCGTGATCGGCATCGTCGCCGGCCGCTTGAAGGAGAAATTCAGCCGCCCGGCGGTCGTGGTGGCGTTTTGGGACGGCGACGACGCGGGCAAGGGATCCGGGCGCTCCGTGGAGGGCGTCGACCTCGGCGCCGCCGTCGCCGCGGCGCGCGAGGCCGGGCTTTTGATCGCCGGCGGCGGCCACGCCATGGCCGCCGGCCTGACGGTCGCCGCCGACCGTCTCGACGCCGCGTCCGAGTTTCTCGTCGACCACGTCGATCGCCAAGGTCTGCCGGCGGCGCGGCCGTTGCGGGTCGACGCCGTGGTCAGCGCCCGCGGCGTGACCCGCGATCTCGCCGACGCGGTCGCGGCGGCGGGCCCGTTCGGCCAGGGCAATCCGGAGCCGCTGTTCGCCGTCGCCGACGTGCGCGTTTCCGGCGTCAAGGAGGTCGGTTCCGGCGGCCATCTGCGCGCCACCCTCGAAGACGCCGCCGGCGCGCGGTTGCAGGCGATCGCGTTTCGCGCCGCCGACCGGGGGCTCGACCGGCTGCTCGGCGATCGCGACGCCCGCGTGCACGCGGCGGTGAAGATCAAGACGGGCCGGGGCCGCTACGTCGACGTTCAGATCGAAGACCTTGCGCGCGCCGAGTGACGCCGCCGCGCCCCTTGCGTGCCCGGAATGGCGACTATATAGGTGCGCGTCTCGCGATCGCGGGCCCTTCGTCTAACGGTTAGGACGCCAGGTTTTCAACCTGGAAACAGGGGTTCGATTCCCCTAGGGCCTGCCACCGCGAGCCGCAGCTCGACCCCTGAAAATCAGCTCGCGTCGCTCGACGTCAAGGTCGCTTCCACGGCTTCGACGATCAAATCGCGGGTCGGCTCCAAGCGCGGCGCGAATTGCGCTCGAATCTGCCCGGAGCGGTCGATCAGCACCTTGTGAAAATTCCAGGACGGCAGTTCGTCGTCGCCGAGCTCGGCCTTCACCCAGGCGTAAAACGGGTGCGCGTCCGGTCCCTTGACCACGTACTTCTGGGTCATCGGAAACTGAATGCCGTACGTCATGTCGCAGAATTCTTTGATCTCGGCCTCGGTTTCGTACTCCTGGCCTTCCTGGCCGTCGTGCGCGCCGAAGTCGGACGACGGGATCCCAAGCACCGTGAACCCTTGATCCTTGTAGGTGTCGTAGAGCGTCTGCAGCCCTTCGTACTGGTAGGTGTTGCCGCAGAAGGACGCGACGTTGACCACCAGCACGACCTGGCCGGCGAACTGCGAGAACGGCATCGGCTCGCCGTCGATCGACACGAAGTCGAAGGCGTAGGCGGACTCGACGGGCTCTTCGGCGAGCGCGCCGGAGGCGGCGAACGCGAGCGCGGCGGTGGCGGCGGTCATCAAGCGCATGTCGGCTCCTGCACGACGGAATTTCCAATGTGACGCATGACGTTACATGCGGCGCCCAGGCTCGGCCAGCCGGAATTGCAAGCGCCGGATCCGGCTTTGTGGTAGGATGGGACCGCAAATTGTCTCGTGCGACGCGTGATGAGTCGAACCGAGGTTCAAAACTCCACCGACGCCGACGACCGCGTCACCGTTCGCGGCCGTGTGAAATGGTTTGATCCGGTAAAAGGCTACGGCTTCGTGACGCCGGACGCGGCCGAGCTCGGCGGCGACGTGCTCCTCCACATTTCGGTGCTCAAGGAAAACGGCTTCGCCGAACCGGTCGAGGGCGCGGCGGTGGTGCTTCAAGCGGTTCGCGGAACGCGCGGGTTTCAGGCCGCGCAGGTCTTGGAGCTGGAAGCCAAGGCCTCGGCCCCGCCGGCGCGTCCCTCGTGCGCCGCGACGGCGGCTGAAGGGCCGTTTCTCGACGCGGTCGTGAAATGGTTCAACCGCACCAAGGGCTACGGCTTTTTGACCGTGACGGGCGTCCCCGAGGACGTGTTCGTGCACATGGAGACGTTGCGCCGCGCCGGCGTTTTGGAGCTTGCCGACGGGCAGCCGATCCAGACCCGACTCGGCCAGGGTCCCAAGGGCGTCGTGGCGGCGGAAGTGCGTCCGGCGCCGGAAGGCGTTGCCGACGGCGGCGACGGCGGCTAGCGTCCCGCGCCATGACCCGCACCCGAATTCTCTGCGCGGCCGCCGCCGCGTTCCTCGGTTCCGCCGCCGCTCTGGCGCAGGACGCCGAATGCCCCGCGCCGCCGGCGAACGACGCCATCGATTTCGGCGACCGCGTCCCCGTCACCGTCGCGACCCGAGACGGCGAAGCGACCTTCGCGACGCTGATCGCGGACACCGTCGAAGAGCAGGGGCGGGGGGTGAGGGTCCGGGGCGCGTTGCTGCGGGACGACGCGATGCTGTTCGTTTTCGACGACTACCGGCCGCACTATTTCTTCATGCGCAACACCTGCATCAGCCTCGACATTTTGTACCTGACGCCGGAAGGGCGCGTCGCCTCGATCGGCCGCAACGCGGTTCCATACTCGGAAATGCTGGTGCCGTCGCCGGGGCCGGTGACCGGGGTGCTCGAGATCGCCGGCGGGCGCGCCGAGGAACTCGGCATCTTGCCGGGCGACTACGTCGTTCACCCGCATTTTCAACCAAAAACGGCGAACGCCGACGCCCCGGAGGGCGACGACGCGGCCTCCGAAACCGACGGCGGCTGAACCGCGGCGGGCCGCGCGGCTTGTGCCGGCCGCCGGCGCGCCGCTAAATGCCGATCGTGTCGGGGAGTGGCGCAGCCTGGTAGCGCATCTGCTTTGGGAGCAGAGGGTCGCTGGTTCGAATCCAGTCTCCCCGACCACGCCCGTCCGGACCGCGGCCGCGAGGCGATGTCTCTGAAAAAACCACCTCAACTCACAGCGCGAGCGGGCGCGTGACCGGGCCGGCGGCGGCGAGCGTCGGGCGGGCCGAGCACGACCCGGCGATCGACGGTCTGCGCGCGCTCGCGGTGGCCTTGGTGTTGGCGTTCCACGTCGACGCCGGCCTCGTCCCCGGCGGCTTCATCGGCGTCGACGTGTTCTTCGTCATCTCCGGATTCCTGATCACCGGTTTGATTCAACGTCAGGGCGACGGATTCAGGTTCGCCGCCTTCTACGCGCGACGTTTTCGGCGTCTGTTTCCGGCTGTCGCCGCGACCGTCGCCGCGACGCTGATCGCCGCCCCCTTGGTGATGAACCCGATCGAGGTGTCGCGGCTGGGGCTGGAGTCGGCCGCCGCCGCGCTGTCGGTCTCAAACCTCTTGTTTTGGCTGCAGTCCGGCTATTTCGACGCGCAGGCGGAATTCAAGCCGCTGCTGCACACCTGGTCGCTCGGCGTCGAGGAGCAGTTCTATCTCGTCTGGCCGCTGGTCGTGGTGTTCGCCGGGCGCTGGCGGCGAGGGGGGCTGGCCTGGGCGCTGGGCGGCCTCGGGGCCGCGTCGCTGGCGGCGGCGTTTCTATTGCAGCGCGAGGCCGCCGGCGCGGTGTTCTTCTTGACCCCGTTCCGGGTCTTCCAGTTCGCGCTCGGCGGCCTGATCGCGGTCCACGGCCTGCGGTTCGACGGCGTGGTCGGCGCGCTCGGCGGCGGCCTCGGCGCCACGGCGCTGCTCGCTCTCGGGGTGACGCTCGACGGCGCCGACGCCGGAGTCGGGCTCGCCATGCTCGCCCCGGCCGCCGCCGCCGGCCTGCTGATCGCTTCGTCGCGCGCCGCCGGCGTCGCGGCGCTGTTCGGGTCGCCGGTCCTGACCTGGATCGGGCGCCGCTCGTATTCGATCTACCTCGTCCACTGGCCGATCGTGGTGTTGTGGCGCATGGCCGGATCCGGCGAGCTTTCGGCCGCCGAAAGCGCCGGCCTGGCGGCGGCGTCGACGGCGGCGGGCGCCGTGCTGCATTGGGCCGTGGAGGCGCGCTTTCGGCGTCCGCCGACGGCGCGCGCCCGCGCCTGGGTGCACGCGGGAACGGCGGCCGGTCTCGCGGTCGCGGTCGCGGCCGGGTCGACGCTGTGGCTGCGCCCGGACCTGGCGACCGGGGCCGCGGCGGCGCGGGCGGCGATCGACACCGGCGACTTGCGCCGTCGCCGCACTGAGATGATCCGCGCCGACGTGTGCAATCTGCGCCAAGTCCGGGATCTCACGGCCTGGGACCGCGACACCTGCTTCGCCATGTCCGACGACCGTCCGAACTGGCTGATTCTCGGCGACAGCTACGCCGCCGACGCCTATGCGCTGCTCGCCTACGGCGTGCCGGAGGTGAACTTCGTCCAAGCCACGATGCGCGGCTGCCCGCCGTTTCCGCCCGATCTGCTGGCGACGAACGCGCGCCGCGCCTGCGTCCGCTTCGCTCGGTTCCGCCTCGAGGAGTTGGCCGCCGACGAGCGGCTCGCCGGCGTCGTTCTCGCCGCCAATTGGAAGCCCGGCTACCTGCAGCCTCTCGCGGAGACGGCGGCGCGCCTCGAGGCGCGCGGCGTCGACGTCGTCGTCTTCGGCCAACGCGCGGTGTTTCGCCAGGAGGCGCCGATGGTTCTGACCGAGGACCCGGAGCGCGCGCATCTCGACGCGCCGGCCGACCTCGACCCCGGCGTCGCGCCGCTCCGCGACGCCCTGCGCGACCGCTACGAAGGCCGCGTCCTCGACATGTTCGCCCTGCAATGCCGCGACGGCGTCTGTCCGATCGTCGACGCCGCGGGCGCGCCGCTCTACATCGACACCGGGCACTTCAGCCACGCCGCGCCGGCGGCGTTCGCCGACGCGGTGCGCGCCGCGTTCGGCCCGATCTTCACCGCCGACGACGCCGACGATCCGCCGCCGTGAAGCCGCGCGGCGTTGCGCGCCGACGGCGAACGACGCTAAGGCGCTTGGCAAACCGGCGTCGCGGGCGCTATGGCGTGCGCCCGGTCACCGCTCCACGGCTTGAAGGAATCAATCATTGGCGGACGTGTCTGAATTCAAATTGTTTCGTTCGGCGGCCGGTCTCGGCCTGCGGGCGCTGCGGAATTTCAAAAAAGGCGAATCCCTGCTCGAGTACACCGGCCGCAAGCTGCATCGCGACCGCGCCGCGCCGCGCCCCAACCGCTACCTGTTCGAACTCAACGACCCGTGGATGATCGACGGCTCGCCGCGGACCAACCTCGCCCGCTACATCAACCATTCATGCGACCCCAACGCGCAGGCGGTGCACCACGAAGACGAAGACCGGATTTTCATCGAAGCGCTGCGCCCGATCTCCGTCGGCGACGAGATCACCTACAACTACGGCGACGAGTACGTGGACGAGTTCATCCGCCCGGTCGGCTGCAAGTGCTCCAAGTGCCTGAACGGGCAGGCGGTTCCTCCGCAGGCGGCGGCCCCCGGGCGGGCCGCCGACGCGCCGCGGGCCGCCAACGACGGCGGCCCGAAAGCCGGACGCCGCGCCCGCCGCGCGGGCTGAGGCGGGCGGCGCGCGGCGCGGGCCTGTCCGCGCGCCAAAAACCGCTCGCGCCCGCGCCGCCGCCGCCTATAACGGCCCCCAAAGGGGAAGGCGCATGTGGGACCGGCTCTACATCGGCGGCCACGCCGCGACGATGACGTCCGGCGGCGCGCCCTACGGCGCGATTCGCGACGCGGCGGTCGCGGTCGCCGACGGCGCGCTGGCCTGGGTCGGACCCGCCGCCGAGCTGCCGCGACCGCCGGCGGCGTGCGCGTCGGAGGTGGTCGACCTCGACGGCGCCTGGATCACGCCCGGGCTGATCGACTGCCACACGCATCTGGTCTTCGCCGGCGCCCGCGTTGAGGAGTGGGAGCGCCGCCTCCACGGCGCGAGCTACGAAGAGATTGCGCGCGCCGGCGGCGGCATCCTGTCGACGGTGACCGCCACCCGCGCCGCGACCGTGTCGGACCTCGTCGCCGCCAGCCTGCCGCGACTCGAACGCCTCGTCGCCGACGGCGTCACCACGGTCGAAATCAAGTCCGGCTACGGCCTCGACGCGGCCAGCGAGCGGCGCATGCTCGAGGCCGCGGGGGCGCTCGCGGAGGTCGCGCCGGTGCGCGTCGTCCGCACGCTTCTGGCGCTGCACGCCCTGCCGCCGGAATTTAAGGACGACCGCGCCGGCTACGTCGATCTGGTGTGCGACGAGATCCTTCCCGGCGTCGCGCGCGACCGCCTGGCGGACGCCGTCGACGCCTACTGCGACACCGTCGGCTTCACGGTCGACGAAACCCGGCGCGTGTTCGAGGCGGCGGCGGCGCACGGTCTGCGGGTCAAGCTGCACGCCGAGCAGTTGTCGAACCAGCACGGAGCCGCCCTCGCGGCCGCGGCCGGTGCTTTGTCGGCGGATCACCTCGAGCACCTCGACGCCGACGGCGTCGCCGCGATGGCGGCGGCGGGGACGGTCGCGGTGCTGCTGCCGGGCGCCTTCTACGCGCTCAAGGACACGAAAATCCCGCCCGTCGACGCGCTGCGCGCCGCGGATGTCCCCGTCGCGATCGGCTCGGATCTCAATCCCGGCACGTCGCCGGTCCTGAGCTTACTCACGGCCGCCAACATGGGGTGTATGTTGTTCGCTCTGACGCCGGAGGAGGCGCTGGCCGGAATCACGCGCAACGCCGCCCGGGCGCTCGGACGCGAACCGGAGATCGGAACCATCGAAGCCGGCAAGCGCGCGGATCTGGCGGTCTGGCGGGTCGAAAGCCCGGCGGAGCTGGTCTATTGGATCGGCGGCTTGAAACCTGAGCGCCGCGTCTTCGGCGGACGAGAGACCTGAACCATGACCGACGCCCACGTTCTCGACCGACAAAACGCCCGCGTCGTGCGCGCCCCGACGGGCTCCGACCGAACCGCGAAGTCGTGGCTCACCGAAGCGCCGCTGCGGATGCTGATGAACAACCTCGACCCGGACGTCGCCGAGGATCCCGAAAGCTTGGTCGTCTACGGCGGCATCGGCCGCGCGGCGCGCAACTGGGCGTGCTTCGACGCCATCGTCGAGACGCTGCGCCGGCTTGAGGACGACGAGACGCTGCTGGTCCAATCGGGCAAGCCGGTGGGCGTGTTCAAGACCCACCCGGACGCGCCGCGGGTGCTGATCGCCAACTCGAACCTGACGCCGAAATGGGCGACCTGGGAGCACTTCCACGAGCTCGATCGCAAGGGCCTGATGATGTACGGCCAGATGACGGCCGGTTCCTGGATCTACATCGGCAGCCAGGGGATCGTGCAGGGCACCTACGAAACCTTCGTCGAAATGGGCCGCCGGCACTACGGCGGCGATCTGTCGGGCAAGTGGATCCTGACCGCCGGCCTCGGCGGCATGGGCGGCGCGCAGCCGCTCGCCGCGGTGATGGCCGGGGCGTCGTGCCTGGCGGTCGAATGCCAGCCGAGCCGGATCGAGAAACGGCTCGAGACGCGCTATCTCGACCAGCGCGCCGACAGCCGCGACGAGGCGCTGGCGATGATCGACGCGGCCTGCTGCGCCAAGACGCCGACGTCGGTCGGCCTGCTCGGCAACGCCGCCGAAATTCTGCCGGAGATGGCGAAGCGCGGGATCGCGCCGCACGCGGTCACCGACCAGACCTCGGCGCACGACCCGATCAACGGCTACTTGCCGAAGGGCTGGACGCTCGACGCATGGGAGACCAAGCGCCGCACCGACCCGAAAGCGGTGGAGGAGGCGGCGCGGCGGTCGATGGCCGACCACGTGCGCGCCATGCTGGCCTTCAACAAGCGCGGAATCCCGACGTTCGACTACGGCAACAACATCCGCCAGGCGGCGTTCGACGGCGGCGTCGCCGACGCCTTCGACTTTCCCGGCTTCGTGCCGGCCTATGTGCGCCCCTTGTTCTGCCGCGGGGTGGGGCCGTTCCGCTGGGCCGCCTTGTCCGGCGATCCCGAGGACATCTACAAGACCGACGCCAAGGTGAAGCAGCTGATTCCGGACGATCCGCACCTCCACCGGTGGCTCGACCTGGCGCGCGAGCGGATCGCGTTTCAGGGTCTGCCGGCGCGGATCTGCTGGGTCGGACTCGGGCAACGGCACCGCCTCGGGCTGGCGTTCAACGAGATGGTGGCTTCCGGCGAGCTCAAGGCCCCGGTGGTGATCGGCCGCGACCACCTCGACTCCGGCTCCGTCGCCAGCCCCAACCGCGAGACCGAAGCCATGGCCGACGGCTCCGACGCGGTCTCCGACTGGCCGCTGCTCAACGCGATGCTCAACACCGCCTCCGGCGCCACCTGGGTGTCGCTGCACCACGGCGGCGGCGTCGGCATGGGCTATTCGCAGCATTCCGGCATGGTCGTCGTCTGCGACGGTTCGCAAGCAGCCGCGGCGCGCGTCGGCCGGGTGCTGTGGAACGACCCGGGCACCGGCGTCATGCGCCACGCCGACGCCGGCTACGACGACGCGATCGCCTGCGCCAAGGAGCAGGGCCTCGACTTGCCGATGCTGGGCCGGTCATGACGACGATCACGCTCGGCGACGGCGCTCTGGCGCTCAGGGTCCTGCGGACGATCTGGGCCGGGACCGATCCGCTGGCCCTGTCCGCCGCCGCCTACGCCCGCGTCGACGCGGCGCGGGCCGCGATCGTGGCGGTGCTGAAAGCGGGCCGCACCGCCTACGGCGTCAACACCGGCTTCGGGCTCCTCGCCAACACCCGGATTCCCGCCGACGACCTGTCGCAGCTGCAGGAAAACCTGATCCTGTCGCACGCCTGCGGCGTCGGCGCGCCGCTGCCGGACCGGGTGGTGCGCCTGATCTTGGCGCTGAAGGTGGTCAGCCTCGGGTGCGGCAATTCCGGCGTCCGCCGCGAGGTCGTCGACGCGCTGCTGGCGTTCGCCAACGCCCAGGCCTACCCGGTGATCCCGGCGCAGGGCTCGGTCGGCGCGTCGGGCGACCTGGCCCCCTTGGCGCACCTCTGCGCGCCGTTGCTCGGCGTCGGCCTGGTGCGCGCCGACGGCCGCGAGACGCCGGCCGCCGACGCGCTCGCCTCGCTCGGCCTGGAGCCGTTGACGCTGGCGCCGAAGGAAGGCCTCGCCCTGATCAACGGCACCCAGGTCTCGACCGCGCTGGCGCTCGACGCCCTGTTTCGGCTCGAGCACGTCTTCGCCGCCGGGCTCGCGGCCGGGGCGCTGTCGGTGGACGCCTACAAGGGCTCCGTGGCGCCGTTCGACGCCCGGGTTCAGGAAGCGCGCGGCCAGCCCGGCCAGATCGCCGCGGCGGCGCGGCTGCGGGCGCTGCTCGACGGCTCGCGCATCAACGCTTCGCACGCCGGCTGCGACCGGGTGCAAGACCCGTATTCGTTCCGTTGCCAGCCGCAGGTCATGGGCGCGGCGCTCGACGTCATGCGCGCCGCCGCCGCGACCCTCGAGATCGAAGCCAACGCCGCCACCGACAATCCGCTGGTGTTCCCGGACGACGGCGACATCGTCTCGGGCGGCAACTTTCACGCCGAACCGGTCGCCTTCGCCGCCGACATGCTGGCCATGGCGGGGGCCGAAATCGCGAGCCTGTCGGAACGCCGCCTGGCGATTCTCGTCGACCCCAAGATGAGCGGCCTGCCCGCGTTCCTGGTCGACAACTCGGGCCTCAACTCCGGCTTCATGATCGCCCAGGTGACCGCCGCCGCCCTGGTGTCGGAGAACAAGACGCTGGCGCACCCGGCGTCGGTGGATTCGATTCCGACCTCGGCGAACCAGGAGGACCATGTCTCCATGGCCACCTTCGCCGCCCGCAAAGCCGGCGACGTCGCCGCCAACGCCGCCAACGTGATCGCGCTCGAACTTCTGGCGGCGGCGCAGGGGGTCGACATGCACGCCCCCCTGACCACCGCGCCAGCGCTGCAGCGCGCCGTCGATCAGGTGCGGGCGGTGGCGGCGCATTACGACAAGGACCGCTACTTCGCCGACGACATCGCGGCGGTGTGCGGGCTGGTCGCCGAGGGCGCCTTCATGTGGGCCGCCGCGGAGGCGCCGCCGAGCGCCGGCTGAGCCCGTTGCGGTTCCCGGCGGCGCGCCGTATGAAGGCGCGCTGAGGGAATCGCAGGCGAGGCCTCATGTTCGCGAAGATCTTCCGGCCGACGAAGTCGGCGATGCAGTCGGGCCGGGCGAAGACCAAGCAATGGGTGTTCGAGTTCGAACCCCGTTCGGGCCGGACGATCGACCCGTTGATGGGCTGGACCAGCTCCGCCGACACCTCGCGTCAGGTGCGGCTGATGTTCGACAGCCGCGAAGAGGCCGTCGCCTACGCCAAGGCGAACGGGATTCCGCACCAGGTCCTCGAACCGAAAGAGCGCCGCCGGCGCTCGAAATCCTACGCCGCCAATTTCGCCTTCGACCGCAAGGTTCCCTGGACCCACTAGGGGCGGAGACAAGGCGCGGGCACAGACGCCGCTTGTCCCCCTCGACGGGGGCGATCGCGGCGCTTGCAACGCCGCCCGCGCGGCTCGCCGTCGCGGCCGCGCCGACGAGCGGCGCTGACGGGCGCCGGGCCGGGGACAAGTCCGCCGTATCCCCGGAGTCCGAAGCGGGCGTCCGTGGCCGGCGTCAGTGGCCGGCGAGTTCGGCCTTCGCCTTTTGCGCCAGGTCGACCAGCGCGTCGAGCAGCGGCGCTTCGAGGGCGATCGCCGACACGGCGCCGTTGTCGTGCGAAAACTCGAACACCGCGGCGCGGCGCTCCTGGTGCACCGCGGCGCGCACGTCGGCGGCCTGCTTGACCGCGACCTCGCGCCGGGCGCCGCCGCCGGCGGCCTTGGCGCGGGCGTCGGCGGCGTTGACCTGTAGCATGCCGCAAACGTCGGCGATGACGATCAGGTGCTGATGGTGCACGCCGAGGCGCACGGTCCGCACGCCGCCGTCGTCGAGATCGATGTAGGCCGCGTCGCCGTCGTTGGCGATGCCGGCGCCCTTGACGCCGTGCAAGAGGACTTCCTGGTCAGGGGTTTGGTCGTCGGACATGGCGCTCCTCGCTTGTCATCGCCCGCCTTGAACCACGGATCGGCGCGGCGGCAAAGTTGCGCCGGCGCCGCGAACCTGATCGACTTGAGATTGATCGGCGGTGCTAGGGAGGGGGCGGCGTCATGGCGGACGCGCGTCGGTGGTTCGGCGTCATGCTGGGATGCCTTGTCGCGGCTCTGGCGCCGGCGGCGGCCCAGGATGGCGAAGCGCGCGTGGTTCAAGCGCCTCGGCCCGAATGGGTCGTCTGGACCGAAATCCCGACTCCACGCGAATCGCGCCTCGCCGAGGTCGAAGACGGCGTCTACTACTTGGTCTACGACCGTCAAATCCGGCTCCTAAGCGACACCGACGTCACGTACTCCCGCACCGCAACCAAAGTGATCGGCCGTGGCGGACTGGAGTCCGCCGGCCGGCTCGAATTTTCGTTCGACCCGACCGAAGAAGTGTTCAGCGTCCATGCCGTGCGGATCATCCGCGACGGGATCGCGCTCGACCGGCTGCCAGATCTTGAATTCACGATCGCCCGTCGCGAAGAGGGGCTTGCGAGCGGTTTGATCGATGGCGACCTCACGGCCTACGCGGAAGTGCCGGACGTCCGCGTCGGCGACATCGTCGAATACGAAATTTCCTGGGAAACGACGTCGACTCTCTGGCCGGGCGGCCTCGCGCGCTCGACGTCAGTCGAGATGTCCGTTCCGGTCGAATTTTTTCGCCACCGCGTGCTCGCGCCGCTCGACACGCCGCTGACGTGGGTTTCGAACCGCGACGACGCAGCCCCCGAAGTCCGCGAACTCGACGGCGCGCGCGAGTATGTCTGGTCGCGCGTCGACCCATTGATTGTGGTCGGCGAAAGCTATGTCCCTGCGCACCACGCTGAATGGGGCTATATCGCGTACTCAACCATGTCGTCATGGGCCGACGTCGCCGACTGGGCTGTCGGAATTTTCGACATTGACACGAACCTGCCCCCGTCGCTCGACAACGTCGTCGCCGAAATCGAACGGGATCACGCCGATGCGAACGGACGCGTCACGGCGGCGGTCCGGCACGTGCAAGACAATGTTCGCTACGTCGCCAACGAGGTGGGGCTCGGGTCGCACGTGCCGCGCTCGCCCGCCGAAGTGGTTCGACTCGGCTACGGCGACTGCAAGGACAAGGCGCTTCTGCTTGCGGCGATGCTGCGGCGGCTGGGCGTTGAGGCATACCCGGTGCTCACCGACATCTCGGCCGGCAAGCGGCTGCCCGATTGGGTCCCGTCGCCTTGGGCTTTCGACCACGCCATCACCGTGATTGAGACCGACGTAGGTCGGCGGTGGATCGATCCGACGGATTCGCATCAAGGCGGGGTTTTCCCGGATATCGTCCAACCGGCCTACGGATTCGGCTTGATCGTACGCCCGGGCGAGACCGGCTTGACCCCGATTGAGACCAACGCGCCCGACAACCCCGACCTCGCGATTGAAGAAGACTTCACCTTTCTGGACGGCGGCGCAGACGGCGTCGAGGTGCGCGTGATCACGACCTACAAGGGCCGCGAGGCCGACGCGTTCCGTTGGCGGCTCGATGACAGTTCGATCCGCGCGCTCACCGACACCTACCTGAACTACTACACCAGCCTTTACCCCGGCATCGAAGCGACGGCGTTGCTGAAAATTGACGACGATCGCAACGCCAACATCGTCCGGTCGACTGAGAGCTATTTCTTACCCGGCGAGGCTTTGACGGCGGACGGCTTGGTCAAGGCGTTTCCGATGCGCGCCGACGCCGTGCTCGGCACGATTGAAGAAATCACCCAGGCGAACGGCCGTGTCGCGCCGGTCAGCCTGGGCAAGCCGCGAAGCCGCTTGCACGTAATCCGACTCAAGGACGCGGGTCAGCTCCTAGTCGCCGGCGAATCGATCGAGATCGAGAACGATTATTTTCGGTTTCGGAGCACGGAAGCTGCGGGGCAAGGATGGCTCAACTTGGAGATTCGATTCGACGTTTTGGCCGCCGAACTGCCGCCGGAAGACTTCACGGTCTACGCCGAAATGCACGACACGATCGACGGGAATGCGTATCTCGAAATCGATTTGTCGCCTCCCTTCTTCGCCGTTGACTGGGCGTGGTGGACGCAATTCTCGCCGGAAGAGCAAGATTCACTAGTTGGCGCCGCGTTCGTGATCGTCTTCGCGATCTTCATGCTGATCGGCGCGATCATTAGTTTGCGCGCCGACGCCCAATTCACCGGAACGTCGGTTTTCCACCCAGTGAGCGCGAGCAAATTTGTAATCCTGTCGCTCGCGACGTTCGGGGCTTACGCGATGCTCTGGTTCTGGAAGAACTGGCGCTGGTCGAAGGACGACGTTCCGCGGCCCTTGTCGCCGTTCGGCCGCGCGCTGTTCAGCGTCTTTTTCTACCTGCCGATGTACGGGGCGATCCGAGCGAAAGCGACGCGCGGCCGAATCCCCGGTTTTGTAGCGGGTGTGTTGGCCTTAATGTACTTCGCGTGGACGATTGTCGGTCGGTTGGGGGATCGTTTCACAGATTCCATCGCCATTTTTTACATCGAGGTATTGTCTTTCATTTGGGTTCTGCCGCTGGTGCTCATGGTCAACGCCCAAAACCGCGACCACCCCGAAGCGCTGGCATACAACTCGCGATGGACGTTCTGGACCGCGCTCGCTCTGATCCTTGGCCTGATGTTTTGGGCTCTGTTCCTCTACGGCTCGGCGATCACGTTGTGGCCAGAGACGTTCGCCTGACCCGGGGTCCAAGCGGCGACGCAAAAACCTCCTCTCTTCACCCACGCCCAAAACGAGATCAAGGGCCTGATCGGAAATGGCGCCTTCGTTCGAGGTCGTGCCCTGACGTGACCCGGCGCGCGCCCGTGGCCGACTGTCGCGGCCTCTGATAAAGCGATTTGGCCGGGTCCCCGTAGCTCAACCGGATAGAGCATCCGCCTTCTAAGCGGACGGTTGCAGGTTCGAGTCCTGCCGGGGACGCCATGCGTGCCGTAACGCATTGATTGAAAATTGGGTTAGACACTTTCTTCTCGAAGGTTAGACAGCGGTCCTGAGAACCGTAACTCGCTATGGAAAACACGACAGCTTATGAAGCTCTCCTTTGGGAAGCGTGCGTCACATTCGGATTTTGCGGGTGCATTAAGCGCGGTCGCCCCCTCCACGTAGATCGCTTTGTTCCGTCACGCGGCCCCATCAACGCGGATCAGTTCGTCGACTGGCTATTCCTTGCGGACGACATGAATCCAAACTCAGATCAGAAGCGTTGGTCGGGCCTTAGGGACAAGCTGAAAGCGGCGTTCGTTCGACACATGGGAGCTGAAACCGTCGATGCGAAGCATTTTCGGTTCGCTGATGCAGCAGAGCCCAACGCGCTTCAATCAACAGGACCGCTGTACAGAACCATTGACGTATTCGAGAGAGATTCAGACGAACGCATTCTCAAGTACATCGTCGTTGAATACGTCTTCACGGCAGAGTTCACGGTTTGCGCCGTGGAAACCGTCGATGCGGGTCAGTCGCTCGGAGAAACAGAATCCAGCCGCGTTTCAAACGATTTTCTGCAACTAATCGCCGATGGGCGAGACACGTATGCGTGGTCGGGAACAATCAAGGAGGCAATCACCGAATTCAAAGCGAAAGCCAATTAAGCCGGTCGACCGCATCCCGCGCCAAGCGTTCCTGATCAGCCGCGGCGACGCAGCGCTCCACCTCGCGCAAGCTTGTGTGTCCCCTTACGGCCGCGATTTGCTTTGACCTGCATCCCACTTCGCTCAGCCGTCGGGCGGCGGGTCGAGCGTCAGTTCTTCGCCTTGCTTGACGCGCCGCCGGATGTCGGTCAGGCACCCGAGATCCGCCAACGGGTCGCCGCCGAGCACCAGGAAGCTGGCTTCGTATCCGTCCTCCAGGCGGCCGATCTTGCGGTCGGGAAACGTCAGCCGCGCGTTCAGCGCCGTGACCGAGTCGAGAATTTCGCGCTTGGTCAGGACGTCGAGATCGCGGACGTAGGCGATTTCGTCGTGGAGCCGTCCGCCGGCGCCGTCGGCCCCGAGCGAAATCGCGACCCCGGCGCGCCGCAGCGTGGCGATGTTGGCGGCGTGCAGCTCGCGCCACAGCGGCAGCGACGCGTCGGCGTTGGCCAGGAACATGTGCGGCAAGGCGGTGGTGACGACGACGACGCCGCGGTCGGCGGCGAGACGGGCGTCGTCGTCGGTCAACAGGAACGGCGCGAGGTCGCCTTCGGCGAACCCGGCCTCGGCTCCCAAGCGCCAACCGGGAAGGTGGGAGATGATGTCGGCGCCGTTGGCGACGGCGAGGCGGAAATCGTCCGCGGTTTCAATGTGCGCCGAGACCCGGCGGCCGGAGTCGTGGGCGCGGGCGGCGAACGCCCGAAACAGTTCCGGCTTGAGGCCCGGGCCGAGCCCGGCGGCGATCATCTCCGGGTTGTTGGCGCGTCGGTCGTAGTCGTTCGCGTAGGCCATCAGCGCCTTCACCAGATCGTCGCTCAACGACGCGACCGCCGGCCACATCGCGTCGAGATCCTCGAGCGTCTCGACCGGGCAGATGTGCTCCCCGACGACGTCGTCGAGCGTCGTCTTG
>JAJFFL010000317.1 GCA_021776705.1 Alphaproteobacteria bacterium | reverse complement strand
GAAGGCCGACCTCGCCAAACTCGCAGACCCGCGTAGCATCCCAGCGGCCGAGCGCGATCGGGTGGTTCGCGAGTCGCCGGCGGTGGTGTGGTTGAGCTACGGCGTCCACGGCGACGAGATTTCGTCCACCGACGCGGCGCTGCTGACGGCCTACCATCTGCTCGCGGCGACGGACGATCCGGCGGTCGCCGGCATTCTCGACGCGACGATCGTCGTCGTCGACCCGAGTCAGAATCCGGACGGACGGGCGCGGTTCGTTCACGCCTTTGAAGCCGCCCGAGGCCTTGAACCCCAGGCCGACCGATTCGCCGCCGAGCACGACCAGCCGTGGCCCGGCGGGCGCGGCAATCACTATCTGTTCGACATGAACCGCGATTGGTTCGCGCTCACCCAGCCCGAATCTCGCGGCCGGGTGGCCGCGTTGCAAGAATGGTGGCCGGTGGCCGTCGTCGACGCGCACGAAATGAGCGGCGATTCGACGTACTTTTTCCCGCCGTCGGCCGAGCCCTTCAACCCGCAGATCGTGAACAGCCAGAAAGCGGCGCAGGCGCTGCTCGGGCGCAACCACGCCGGCGGGTTCGACCGCTTCGGCTACGACTACTACACCCGCGAAGTCTTTGACGCCTTCTACCCGGGCTACGGCGACATGTGGCCGACGCTCCACGGCGCCGTCGCCGTGACCCATGAGCAGGCGTCGGCCCGCGGCTTGGCGTGGCGACGCCACGACGGTTCCGAATTGACTTACGCCGACGGAGTCGCCCGTCACTTCGTCGCCAGCGTCTCTACGGCCCAGGCCGTGGCCGAAAACCGCGAACGGTTCTTGCGCGACTTCGCCGCCTTCCGGGCCGGGGCGGCGTCGGACGCCTCCGCGCCGCGCGCCTTCTTGCTCGACCGTTCAGCCAATCGCTGGGGCGCCGAACGCCTCGCCCGCAACCTCGCCGAGCAGGGCATCGAGGTCGGGCGCGTCGCCGGGCCGGCGAACGGGTGCGGCGCAGCGTTTGCGGACGGCGCCTTCTTGGTGCGCCTCGACCAGCCCGCCGGCCGCCTCGCGCGCACGCTGCTGGCCCCGGACACGCCGCTGCCGGAAGACTTCGTCGACGAGCAGGAACGCCGTCGGGCAAAGGATCTCGGGCATGAAATCTACGACGTCACGGCCTGGTCCCTGCCAGCGATGTTCGATGTGTCGGCCACAGCCTGCGACCGGGTCCCGCGGCTCGACGCCGTTCGCGTCGCGGCCGACGACCGGATCCCCGGCCGGGTGGAGGCGACCGACGCCGACTTCGGCTACGCGCTCCCTTGGACCGACGCCGGCCAGGCCAAACTCGCCGCCGCGTTGCTCGCCGACGGCGTCGCCCTGCGCGCCACCGACAAGGCGTTTCGGATCGGCGCGCATACGTTCCCGCGCGGCACGGCGGTCGCCGCCCGGGCGAAATTCGACGGCGACCTTGACGCGGTCGTCGCGCGGCGCGTCGAGGAGATCGGCGGCGTCGCCGTCGGCTTGGCGGCCAGCTGGGTCGACGCCGGTCCAAACCTCGGCAGCGACACGTTCACGAACATGCGATTCCCGCGGATCGCGATCGCTTGGGGCGAAGGCGTCTCGCCGTCGTCGGCCGGCGCGACTCGCTTCGTGCTCGAGCGCCGCTACGGTCTGCCGGTGACGCCGATCCGGACCGACGCTCTGGCGCGCGCCGACTTGTCCCGCGTCGATGTCTTGATTTTGCCGGAGCAAGGCGGCGGCTTGTCGGCGCGCCTTGGCGAGGGCGGCAAAAAGGCGCTGCAGGAGTTCGCGGAGGAAGGCGGCGTCCTAATCGGTCTCGGATCGGCGACCCGCTACCTCGCCGGAGCCGACGTCGGTCTGATCCCCGCCCGCCGCGAGCGCGCCGCCGACGCCGGCGAAGATGACGACGAAGAAAAGGACGAAGTCGTCGCCGGGGTCGTGTTGGAGGATGAGGCGGCGTTCGAGGCGGCGATCGGCCCGGACGGCGGCGCGCCGGACGCTGTGCCCGGGGTTCTCGCCCGGGTCGTCGCGGACCCCGACGCCTGGCTTTCCGCCGGCTACGACGACGGCGCCGCCGCTTTGGTTTCCGGAGGCGACATTTACGCCGTGGTCGCGCGCGACGATGCGGCGACGCCGTTGCGGTTCGCCGGCCCCGACGACCTCGTCGCCGGCGGATATCTGTGGGAGGAGAATCGACGCCAGCTCGCCTATAAGCCGTTCGTCATCGCGGCGGAACGCGGAGACGGATTGGTCGTCGCCTTCACACAGTCGCCGACCACCCGGGCGTACATCGAAGGCCTGGATTTGGCGTTGCTCAACGCGGTGTTGCTGGCGTCGGCGAAGAGCGAGCGCTTGCGCTGACGGTCAACCGTGCACCTCGGCGCCGAGACGAAGGGCCTTTCGTTGCAAGGGCTTGCGGCGCGTGTCGATCGCGGCGCGCGCGGCCTGCGCGGCCTCGGGACCGCCGCAGGCCGCAGGGTCGGCGTCGACAGCTTCGGCGAGCAGCATAAGATCTCGGTCGATTCCGAGGGCACGGGCCACCCGGCGCATCAATCGGGCGCGCTCGGCGTCGACCCTCGGGTCGTCCGCCCCCAGGACCCGGGCGGCGTGCCAGCGTTCCTTGAGTCGCTTGCGCCATTCGTGGAGCGGCTCGGAGCGCTCAGACCCGCGCGCCGCGGCGAACAACGCCGCGGCGCGAGCGTCCATCCGGCCCAGAGCGGCGGTCACGGTGGCGCGCGTCGGCGCCGGCGAACACGCCGCCAGAGCGCCGGCCTCGTTCAGCAGCTCGATGGCGTCTCGAATGTCCGCCGCCAGCGGCGCGCCGGCCGTCCTGCGCGCTTCAGCGAAAACCGACAAGGCGCGCCGCGCTTCCGGGTCGTGAACGCGGTCAGCCAGAGCGTCCGCCGCCGCCGCGATCGCGTCGGCGTCGCGCGCCGCCGACAGGCGCCGGCCGGCGTCCCGGAACAACCGTTCGAGGCGCCGCGCGGATTTGTCCGAGTGCGGCCCCAGGAGCCGGGCGATCGACCTCAGCCGTTTGATTTTCTTGCGGGCCGAAAAGACCCGCGCCGCCGGGTCGGCGCGCCAGTCCCGGAGGGTCGCGACCGCGTCCGCCACGTCCTTCGACACGCCCGCGGCCAGGCCGGCGGCGCGGCGCTCTTGATCCTTCGATGACGAAGTGTTCATGACATGCATGGTTTTCAGGCGCATCTTATTGAATAAGAATAAGGATCGCCGGCTACGACGCGGCGTTCCTGGTCCGCGACTTGCTGCAAAGCCGCGGCGGGAATCCTGTTCGGCTTCCGGCGCCGGCCACGGTCTTGGGCGCGTCCGGTCGATACGCCCTTGTTTCGCCCCGGCCGGTCAGTAAAGGACGCAGCATGGTGGAGTGGATGCAATCGCATGTCGAGGCGCTGTGGGGGTTTTTAACCTCTCCGGCGGCGCATGCGTTCGTCTCTGCGAATTCCGCGATCTACCTTCCGGCTCTGCTGGTTTTCGCCGTGATGCTGCTCGATGTCGTGCTCGGCGTGCCGCAACTGATCATCTACGGCTTCTTCAAGCTTACGGCCGGCGGCGAAAAGACCGACGGCCGCACGCGGCAGGTCGCCGAACGTCTGCGCGAAGAAAGCGGTGCGCGATTTGCGGTCTTGTTCGCCCCCATCGAGGGCGACCGGCGGGACGAACTCACAGACATCGTTCAAATGGCTTTGACTCGCTATGCGCCGGCGTTCCTGTTCGACCGCGAAGTCGCCGTGGCGCGCCCGGACCTTGAACTGCGGGGGGCGGAATCGGCGGACGAAGCACGTGAATGGTCGCGGCGGTCGGACGCCGACTTGGTGCTTTGGGGTTGCTGGCGCCGCCGCGAGCCGCTGATGCGGCTTTACTTCCTAACCGCAAAGGCCCGCGGCGAAGAGGGGGCGGCCCAGGAAATTCGATTCGTGCCGCCGGCCGATTTCGAGGAGCGCGACCGGCTCGCCGCCGGCGTTGCGTACGTGTTCGCGCGCACCGCGCTGCCGTGCGCAGACAACGCCGACCGCTACCGGCCGGAAAAGCTGATGCCGGTGCTCGACGCGCTGGACCGACTCGCCGCCGATCCGCCGAAGGGGCTCGGCGCCGTGTTCGAGAAGGTGCTGCGCGACGACGCGGCGAAGATCGCCCTGTCCGTCGGTCGACGCCTCAACGACGCCGACACGTTGCGGCGCGCGTCGCGTCTTCGATTGCGGATTCTGGCCGAGATCGACCGTGATCTCGACCCGCGGGACTGGGCCGTGGCGCGACTTGAATCCGGCCGCGCGCACTTGATTCTCGGCCGCGTCGAGGCCGACGCCAAGCGGCTCGACTCCGCCATCGAAGCGTTCGTCGAATCCGGCGAGATGCTGAGCGGCGAATCCAACCGCGTTTTGCGAGTCGACGCGTTGATCAACCTTGCGGAGGCCAATCGCGAGCGCGCGAAAATGGGGGACGAAGCTGTTTACCTGACGGCCGCGGCGAAGGCCTTCCGCGCGGCGCTCAGCGCCGCCCCGGATCTAGATCCGCGCAAGGCCGATTCGGCGCGGCGCGGCTTGGCGTCGGCGCTCCACGGGTTGGCCGACATCAACGGCGACGACGGCGCCCTCGAGCAAGCGGTCGACGTCTACCGCCAAGCGGTCAACGATCGCGCGCGCGCCGTAGCGCCGTTGGAATGGGCGCGGTCGCAGCACGATCTCGGATTGGCCCTGACCGCGCTCGCGTCTCGGTCAGGGGACCCAAAAAGATACGACGAAGCGGTTGCGGCGTTTCGGGCCGCCTTGACGGAACGCACGCGCGAGGCGGCGCCTGAGGATTGGGCCGAGTCGATGAATCAGGTCGGCCACGCGTACTATTCGATCGGCAAGACCGATCCGCGCAACGGCGCCATGACCGCGGCTATCGCGGCGTTTAAAGAAGCGCTCGAAGAACGCACCCGCGACGCGGCGCCGCTGGAATGGGCGCAAACCCAAAACAACCTCGGCAACGCCTATCAGGCGGTCGGCGAAGCCACCGGCGACCGCATGCAGCTGAAGGCCGCGATCGCGGCCTACCGCGCGGCGTTGGAGGAGCTCGACCGCAAGTCGCATTCTTTCGAGTGGGCGGGAACCCAGAACAATCTGGGCAACGCGCTCCATGTCCTCGGCGAAAAGACGCAGAATCCGGATCTGCTGGAAGACGCGCTGGCGGCGCACCAAGCGGCGCTGTCCGTGCGCACCCGCGAGACTGCGCGCGTCGACTGGGCCGCGACGCGCAACAACATGGGCCTGGTCCTGACCACCCTTGGCGCCAATTTGCGCGACCCGGTGCGCCTGCGCGAAGCCGTCGACGCCTACCGCGACGCCCTCGGCGTGTTCCGGCTGGCGGGCGCGTCGCGCTACGCGCAGTTGGCCGAACGCAACCTCGGGCGGGCGGAGGAACTTCTCAACGAGAGCCAGACGGCGGCGCAATAGCCGCGGTGCTGACGACCGTTCAGGCGCCGGTCGACGTCGGGAGCGCGCACGCCACGCCAGTGCCGCGCAGGCCGCAGTAACCGCCCGGATTCTTCGCCAGATACTGCTGATGATATTCTTCGGCGAAATAAAACGGCTTGGCCGGCGCGATCTCGGTTGTCACCGCGCCGAGATCTTGCGCCTGCAGAGCCGTCTCATAGACGTCCTTCGCCTCCGCGGCGGCGGCGGCTTGGCTGTCGGAGCGAATGTAGATCGCGGATCTGTATTGCGTGCCGACGTCGGCGCCCTGGCGCATGCCCTGGGTCGGGTCGTGCGCTTCCCAGAACGTTCTCAAGAGATCCCCGTAAGAGACTTTCGACGGGTCGAACACCACCCGAACGACTTCGGCGTGGCCGGTGCGGCCTGAACAGACCTCTTCGTACGTCGGATTCGGCGTGACGCCGCCCTGGTAGCCCGCGGCGGTGGTCCAAACTCCGTCAATCTCCCAAAACAGACGTTCCGCGCCCCAAAAGCATCCGAGGCCGAATTCGGCGACCTCCAAGCCGTCCGGGTAGGGCGGCTTGAGGCTGTTTCCGTTGACGAAATGAACTTTTGCGGTGGCGATCGGTTCGGCCCGGCCGGGCAGCGCTTCAGCGGGATCCGGCAGGCGAGTCTTGGTCTTATCGATGAACATCAGCAGGCTCCGTGTCCTCAATCGGAGAGATAGGGACTCTTCGGCGATTTGTCTTCCAGGACGAATCCGGCGCCGTGCCCCTCGCGAAAACGCCTTTGAGATGCCAAACTCTGCGCTGAACGTCGTCGGGGGACGCGTTCCGGGGAACGGGGCAAGAGGGGTCGCTAAATGCGGACGGTGTTTATCGGAATAATCGGCGGCGCCTTGGTGTTCGCCTATTTCTGGTATCGCGGCGACGTCGGGACGGTGAACCTGGGTCCGCTGGGCGAATTCGATCCTCCGGCGGGCGAAATCTCCTTTCTCGACCGTCTCAAGGATCTGACGCCGCCCGACCGCGCCTTCAGGGCGGAGTTCCTGCCAGCCGACAACATCGTCGACCTCGCGGCCGGTCCAAGGTTTTACGCCGGACAGCTGATCGCCAAGCCGAAGCGTCCGGCGGCGGCGCTGCGGTCCGGCGCGGCGGGCGACGCATCGGCCGTGTCGGCGACGACGCCCGGCGAGGCTTTGCTCGCCGCCAGCCGCATCGGCGCGGTCGACAGCCGCCTCGACGGAACGATGATGATCTCGATCGACTACGACTTGATGGACCCCGAGCCGTCCGACGGTGAAGGCGACGGCGGAGGCGCGGCAGGAACGCGCGCGTTCGCGATCGACGAAGGCCGGCCGCTGTCGTTCTCGGTGGGGCCGCGGATGCGGGCCGCCGCCGACCGCGCGCAGGCGCGGATCATGACCGACTGGAACATCGACTGTCCCGAAGATCTGACCCGCGACATGGTGCGCGCCAATCCAGGATTGGGCGTCGCTTGCGCGGTCAAGCAGCTGCGCGAGTCGGGCGAATTCGAATACGTCGAGCGCAATCAAATCGTCAGCCATGAAATGATGGACCGTCGGGCCAAGACTCTGACCGCCGGCCCGTCGGACCCGCTTTACAGTCTGCAATGGAATTATCGCGCCCAAGGCGACGGTGCGAACCAGTCGCCCGGCGGCGCCGGATTTGCGGATTTCTGGGACCGCGCGAACCAGCGCGGTTCGCGCGACATCGTCGTCGCCATCGTCGACACTGGCCTCGACATGGATCATCCCGACATCAAGGGCTCGCCGAACGTGGCGCCGGGCGTCGACATGGTGTCGGTGCCGTTCTACGCCAACGACGGCGACGGTCGCGACACCGACGCCAACGACCCCGGCGACATTTGCGATCCCGCCGACCCGTTCGCCGAGGACAGCTTTCACGGCACGCATGTCGCCGGGACCATCGGCGCCGTGGCGACCAACAACGGCGCCGGCGTGGCCGGCGGGGCCTGGGACGTGACCATCGTGCCGGTGCGCGCGCTTGGGCGCTGCGGCGGACTCCAGTCGGACATCAACGAAGCGATCCGCTGGGCGGCGGGCGTCAGCCCGGCGATCGTCGAGCACCCGGATGGCGGTCAGTTCACGTACGCCAACGCCAACCCGGCCGACGTCATCAACTTGTCCCTCGGTTTCCGGGCCCCCGATGGCTGCCCCGTGTCGACCCAGGAAGCGATCAACGACGCGGTGGCCGCGGGTGCGATCGTCGTCGCCGCCGCGGGCAACGCCGGCATCGATGTCGCCGGTTACGGACCTTCGGGCTGCGAGAACGTCATCACGGTCGCGGCCGGCGACGCGCTCGGCGCGCTCGCTCCGTACTCGAATTGGGGCGGCGGCGTCGACGTCATGGCGCCTGGCGGCGACATGCGCGCGGACGCGAACGGCGACGGCAGGCCGGACGGGGTTCTGTCGACAAAACGCTCCAAGAATTGCGTCGACCCGGTCAGCGGCGACCCGATCGACGAATGCGCCTACGCCTATGAGCAGGGCACGTCGATGGCCGCGCCGCACGTCTCGGCCGCTTTGGCGTTGCTCAAGTCCGCCAACCGGTCGGCGTCGAACGACGACCTCGCGACGCTGATCGTCGATCGCGCCCGCCGGCCGCGCGACGAGACGCAGCAGTGCACCGGCTCCTGCGCGGCGACGCCGGGCGGCGTGCCGGTCGACGGACAGCCGGGCGTCTGCCTGCGGCCGTGCGGCTCGGGCCTGCTCGACCTCGGCCTCGCCGTCGGAGGTTCGAGTCCATGAACGACGGGCCTAAAACCGGCCTCGACGCCGTTTTGGCCTTGGTCGCCGTGGTCGGCTACGCCGCCTTCGTCGCGATCGCGTTCGTCAATCCGCGCGGCGAGGCGCAGTCCTTTTCGGGTGCAAACACGGCCGAAGCCACGAGCGCCGTCATTCCGGCGATCGATGTGGAGCTGGAGCCGAGCGGACGAGTCGGCATCGAGTCGGTCGTCGCCGGGCCGCCCGGTTTCACGCCGCCAATGGAAATCCTGGTCAAATTCGAAGGCGATCGCGGGGAACGGCTCCGCGATCTGTTTCTCGACGACCCCGTGCGGGCGAAGGCGGCGTTCGATGAGTTCGCCGCCGGCCGCGCCGCGTTCAAGGACCTGGAATTGAAACTGTTGTCGTTCGGCGGCGAGGCGACCCTCGAATACATCGGCGCCGCGCCGGACGCGATCGCCGCGCGAATCGCCATGCAGCGCGAGATCGCCCGCGCGTTGCGCGACATCGAGGGCGTGACCTACGCCGAACCGAATTTGATCGCAGGCATGGAGTCCGATTCGGACTGATCGCATGACGCCGGCGCGCCGGCGGGAGAAGGGAACAGATGGGACGCCTTTTGACTGTGCTGTTGTGGGTCCTGGCGCTCGGCGGTCTCGCCCTCGCCGGCTACGTCTACTTCGGCGATTCCGAGCAGCTGGTGCTCAAAGCCCAGCGCATGCTCGGGGTCAAGAACGTGACATCGACGGAAATCGGCCAGGCGACGTCGGCGACGGTCGACGGACGCGTCGGAATCGAGTCCGCCGGGTCGGGCGATCCCACGACCACGCCGGCGCTGCGCGAGTTCGTGCCGGTGGCGGCGCCCGTTTCAGCCGCCGATTCGCCGTTTGGCCGCGACGCCTACAGCCTCCTTTCGTCCGCCGACGTCCACGTGTTTGCGCCGAAGCGGCCGACGGAAGCCGAAGTCACCGGCTTCACGACGTCGTTCAGCACCTACCCTGGCGGCTACACCGCGACGGTGCCGGGCGAGACTTACGACATGAACGTGTCCGGCACGCGAGTCGTGCACGTGCCGGTCGGCGAGACGCCGCAAGCGGTCTCGGCGTCGCGCACGCGCACCG
>JAJFFL010000316.1 GCA_021776705.1 Alphaproteobacteria bacterium | reverse complement strand
CGGATTCATGGCGACCGGTGTCTACGGCTTGCGACCGTTCGCCGCAAGATTTCCCCGCCGTTTCAGCCTAATTGCCGACCCGGGGCGGCGCGCGCGTTGCCAATCGCGCCGACGCATGCCAAAGACCGCGGTCAAAATTGCTGAATGCGCGGCCGAAAAAGGGGTACGCCGTCATGGGTCCGTTGTTTCTGAACAAGATCGCCGGCTCGATTCTCGCCACGTTCTTGCTGGTGTTCGGTCTCAACGAGCTGGCGCACGTGATCTATCACCCTCACGAACTTGACGAACCCGCCTACAAGATCGAGGTGCCGGAGTCGGCCGACTCAGGCGGCGTCGAGGCGGCGGTGTTCGATCTCGGCGCGGCGCTCCGCGACGCGTCGGCGGCGGTCGGCGAGCGGTCGGCGGCGAAGTGCCAGTCGTGCCATACGTTCGATCAAGGCGGCGCCGCCGGCACCGGCCCGAATCTCTATGGCGTCGTCGGCCGTCCGTCGGCCAGCGTCGCCGGCTTCGGTTATTCGGCCGCCATGCGCGACTGGGGCGGCGTTTGGACCTACGAAGCCCTCGACGGATTTCTGAAGAACCCAAGCGGCTACATCAACGGTACGGCGATGACCTTCGTCGGCCTGCGCAAAGACGACGAGCGCGCCGCCATGATCGCCTACTTGCGCCAGCAAACGGACAATCCGCCGGACTACCCGGCCCCGCTTGAAATCGCGGCGCCGGAGGCCGAGGCGGCTGAACCGGACGACTCCGACGGCGGCGGGGAAGCCGTGGCCGACGGCGACCCGGACGAGGGCTGATCGGCGCCCCTGAGCGGCCTGCGTTGACGGTTCATCAACCATAATCGCCGACTCTCCCTGGATTGGGGAGAGAATGCGTGGATTTCGACAACGCTCATCGCGAGGCGGCGCTGAAACGCGCGGAAAAGGTCCGCGACCGCGTCGTGACGGCGTCCGAAGGCTATGCCGGACTGCGCTCCCGAGAGCTTGAATCCCGCGCCGCCGAAGGAGACCGCATCGGCTTTCTCTGCGTCGCCAACGATCTTGTCGGCGAAGCGGAAATGCTCGGCGCCCCGGCGGCGGCCAATCTCGCCATCCTCGCCCGCGACATCGCCGAATCCGTCGACGACGCCCGCGCCGTCGCCGCCATGACCGTGGCCGCGGACGCGGTCCGACTGGCCGCCGACGGCCGCTTCGGCTTCGGCGACAAGGAGACCTTCATGTTGCTCGAGCGCCTGACCAATCTGCGCAACGCGCTCCAGAACGACGGCCGCCGCGCATGATGTCGTCCCGACAAATCGAATCGGCGCTCAAGGCGGCCCGCGTGCTGGTGATCGAAGACAGTCCGTTCATGCAGCAGCTGTTGACCGCCATGCTCCGCGCCATCGGCGTCGGCCATGTCCAGGTGACGCGGGACGGCGAGTCGGCGCTGAAGATGTTCGACATCGAGGAGTTCGACTGCGCCGTCGTCGACTGGCTGATGCATCCGATGACCGGGTACGAATTTCTGCAGGAGATCCGCCGCCACAGCCTGGCCAGCCTGCGCCAGACGCCGGTGATCATGTGCAGCGCCTACACCGACCGCGAACGCGTCGTGCAGATGCGCGACGCCGGGGCGAACGAAATCGTGGCCAAGCCGGTCTCGCCGTCCAATCTTTACGACCGGCTGGTCCGGGCGCTGTTCAACCCGCGCCCGTTCATCGATTTGGAGGCGTACATCGGCCCCGACCGGCGGCGGCGGCAGATCCCCATCAGTTTTCCCGAACGGCGCCTGAACAGCCGTCGCGGCGCGTCGTTGGATCACGTCACCATTTAGGCCGCGGCGTCAGTCGGCGGCGCGTTTCGCCAGCATTCGGAACGCCGCGCGCGCGCCCTGCATCTCCCCGCCCAACGGCCGCCCCGGCTTCGCCGCCGGGTTCCACGCGAAGATGTCGAAGTGCGCCCACGGCCGGTCGCCGACGAACCGTTTAAGAAACAAGGCCGCGGTGATCGATCCCGCCATGGGGCCGGCCCCGAGGTTCTTCACGTCCGCGATCGGGCTGTCGATCTGGGCGTCGTAGCCGGCCCACAGCGGCATTCGCCAAACCGGGTCACGCGCCTCCTTCGCGGCGAACGCCAAATCCTCGGCGATCCCTTCGTCGTCGGTGTAGAACGGCGCCAGTTCGGCCCCCAACGCCACCCGCGCGGCCCCGGTCAGGGTGGCGAAATCGAGGATCAGCTGCGGGTCGTCCTCGACCACGCGGGCCAGAGCGTCGGCGAGCACCAACCGGCCTTCGGCGTCGGTGTTTTCGATTTCGACCGTGAGGCCTTTGCGGCTCTTCAAAATGTCGCCGGGCCGAAACGCGCCGGCGCCGACCGCGTTTTCGACCGCCGGGATCGCGACGTGCAGATGGAACGGGAGATCGGCCTCCATGATCAGCCGCGCCAGCGCCAGGGCGTTGGCGGCCCCGCCCATGTCCTTCTTCATCAACCGCATGAAGTCGCCGGTCTTGAGGTTGAGGCCGCCGGAATCGAAGCAGACGCCTTTGCCGACCAGCGCCAATCTCGGGTGCTTCTTGTCGCCCCATTCGAATTCGATCAGCCGTGGCGCTTCCGCGGCGGCGCGCCCGACGGCGTGGATCAAGGCGTAGTTTTTCTTCAGCAAATCGTCGCCGGCCGTGATCCGCAGGGCCGCGCCGAACTCTTTGGCGAGGCCTCGCGCAACGTCCTCGAGCGCCTCCGGTCCCATGTCCTCGGCCGGCGTATTGACGAGATCGCGCGCCAGGTAGACGGCGCGCGCCTCGCGCACCGCGTCTTCGCGCGCCGCCGCGTCTCCGACCAAAAGTGTCGCCGGCGCCCGGTCGCGGGCCTTGTAGCGGTCGAACTTGTAGGCCCCGAGGAGCCACGCGAACGCGGCGTCGCGCTGGCTTATCGCGGCGGGGGCGTCTTCCAGACTGTACAAGCCTTCCGGCAGCGCCGCCGGAGCCGCGCCGAACACCATCGGATCATCGGCGGAACCGACGCCGAACAAGATGCGGTCGACGCCGCCCTCGGCCATCGGAACCGCCACCCACTCGCCCGCCTTGCCCTTGAATCCGGCGGCTTCGGCGCAACGGCGCACGTTCAACGGCTGACCCTTGAGCGCCTCGTCGAGCCGCTCCGAGCCGACGAGGTGGACCGGCGTCGCGCGGCTGCCGGCGCTGGCGATGATGCTGTCGATCACGAACATTCCCCTCGGTGGCGGCCGGCGCACTCTAGTCGGCGCGGCATGAAACAAAAGTCGTTAAGGGATTGTTGACGGTGACGGCCCGATTCTGGGGAGTGAATTCTTCAGGAGTCTGGTGATGCCTTCCCGCCGCTTGAGCCACCTCGCCGCCCTCGTCACCGCCGCCGCGTCGCTGACGGCGTGCGCCACGGCGCCCGAGATGACGCCGAACGAACAGGCGCTGGTCGACGACCTTCAAAACAACTCGCTCGCCCCCGCGACGGTCGAGGCCCGCAAAGCCGTGAAGCGCGAAGACACGCTCACCCAGGCGGCGTTTTGGGCGCAGGAATACGAAAATTCGCCGGCCGACCGTCAGGTGGCCCTCGAATTCGCCCGCGCCTCGCGCGAGATCGGCCGCCCGGCGCGGGCCGCGGCGGTCGCCAACCAGGCGCTCGCGATTCACCCCAACGACAAGGATTTGCTCGCCGTGCTCGGCGCCGCCCTGATCGAAGACGGCCGCGCCGCGGCCGCCGTCGAGCCCTTGCAGCGCGCCGCCCGGCTCGAAGGCGACAACGCGCACGTGCTGGTCTATCTCGGGGCCGCGTTCGACCATGATGGCCGCCACGAGGAGGCGCGCCGCGCGTACGCCGACGCCATGGCCGCTGGCGGCGAGACGCCGCAGCTGCTGTCCAACATCGGCCTGTCCTACGCGCTCGACGGCGACGCCGAGACCGCCGAAGACTATTTGCGCCGCGCCGCCGCCCTGCCCGGCGCCGACGCCCGCGTGCGGCAAAATCTGGCGCTTGCGCTGGCTCTGCAGGGCAAGTTCGACGAGGCCGAAGTGATCGCGTTGCAGGATGTGTCGGCCCAGACCGCGACCGCCAACGTCAACTACGTCCGGTCGATGATCTCGCGGCCGCGCCGCTGGGAATCGCTGCGCTCCAACACCTACGAATAGTCGGTCCGCGCGCCGGCCGCCGTCGCGCGCGACGGCCGGCATGCGCGTCGCGCCGCCGTTTACAACTGCTGGAAGCGAATGACGGCCGGCCCGAGGATGACCACGAACAGCACCGGCAGGAAGAAGATGATCATCGGCACGGTCAGCTTCGCCGGCAAGGACGCGGCCTTTTTCTCCGCCGCCGCAAGGCGCATGTCGCGGTTTTCTTTGGCCATCACGCGGAGCGCCTGCCCGAGCGGCGTGCCGTAACGTTCCGCCTGCACGAGCGCCGTCGCGACCGCCTTGACGCCGGGATGATTGGTCCGCTTCGCGAGGTTGACGTAGGCCTGACGGCGCTCCTGAAGGTACGACAGCTCCGCGGTCGTCAGCGACAGCTCCTCGGCCAGTTCGATCGACGCGGTGCCGATTTCGCCGGCGACCTTGTGGAACGCCGCTTCGATCGCCATCCCGGCCTCGACGCAGATCAACAGCAGGTCGAGCGCGTCGGGAAAAGCGCTCATGATGCCGTCGCGCCGCTTCGACGCCCGGTTCGAAACGTACAGGCCGGGCAAATAGTAGCCGAGGAATCCGCCGCCGAACGCGATCGCGAACCGCATCATCGGCGTCTGGTCGTAGTCCTTGACCAAGAACAGATACAGCAGCAAGCCGACGAACATCACGATCGGCGCGATCAGGCGGGCAAAATAGAACGTCACGATCGGGCGCGGGCCGCGCAGGCCGGCCTGCATCATCTTTTCGTGGATCGACGGGTCTTCGAGAATCTTGTCGAGCTGCAGCTTGTTGACGAAGTTGAGCATCCAGCCCTTGGCGTCGCGCCGCCGGACCGAGCCCGCTCCGGCGGCGACGCGCCCGAGGTGCTGCTTGCGCAGCTTCTCGCGATGGCTCGACACCGATTTCAGGCGCGCCTCGAGCTTGTCCTGCTTCATCAGCGGACCGGCGAGCGTGACGATCGTCGCGAACGCCGCGGCGGCCGCGAACATCGCGATCAAGTTGTCCGTTTCGGACATGAACGCGGCGATGTCTTGAATCATGTGCGCCGCCTCAGATCTTGAAGGAAACCATCTTCTTCATCACGAAGATGCCCGTCCCCATCCACATGAGGCCGCCCATCAACATCATGCGTCCGAGGTTGTCGGTGAACATCAGGCTCATGTAGTCGGGCGTCGTGACGTAGACCATCGCCATCACGCCGGGCGGCAGCGAGCCGATGATCAGGGCCGAGGCTTTCGCTTCCGACGACAGCGCGGCGATCTTCTCGCGCATCAGCTTGCGGGACCTCAGCACGCCCGACAGGTTCGACAGCGCCTCGGCGAGGTTGCCGCCGGTCTTTTGCTGAATCGCCAGAACGACCGCGAAGAAATTGACCTCTTGCAGCGGCATGCGCTGGTACATGCGCTTCAGGGCGTCTTCGAGCGTGACCCCGAGGGTCTGACTCTCGACGAGCTCGTGAAACTCCGTGCAGATCGGTTCCGGCGCCTCGTTGGCGATGATCTTCAGGCACTCGTTGAGCGGCAGGCCGGTCTTGATGCCGCGCACGATGACGTCGATGGAGTTGGCGAATTCGGAGGTGAATTTCTTCATCCGGCGGCCGCGCGCCAACATGATGAACCAGCGCGGCAGGCCGAGTCCGCCGACGACGCCGCCGGCGAGCGCGATCAAGGCGCCCTTGCCGCTGATGAGCAGCGCCACGATCGCAACCAGACCCATGATTCCCGACGCGATCCAGAACGTGCGGACCGTGAAATCAAAACCCGCTTGCGCGATCTGCGCCTTCAGGGTGACGGTCTTCTTGCGCGCCTTTTTCTGCTTCGCCTCCAGATCCTTGAGCGTGTCCTGAACCAGCTTGCGACGCTGCACGTTGGCGTCCGGCCCGACGCGCTTGCCCCGCCCGGCCACGCCGCCCGTGGCGGCGATCGCCTTGACGCGCTTTTTCGCCGCCTCGGTCTTGCCGCCGCCCGACAACACCCAGCCGACCCCGGCGATGGACACGAACGCCGCGCCGGCCGCGAGCAAGAACATCGGATCTTCGCCGAACATCCCCTAGCCCTCCGACGCGTCGAGCGCTTCGGCGAGTTCGCGCTCGAGCCCGAAGTAGCGCACGCGGTCCCAGAACTTCGGGCGCGCGATGCCGGTCGACTTGTGTTTGCCGAGGACTTTCCCGTCGGGCGTTTCACCCTCGATTTCGTAGACGAAGAGGTCTTGGGTGACGATCACGTCGCCTTCCATGCCGACGACCTCGGTGACCTTGGTGATCTTCCGGGTGCCGTCGCGCAGGCGCGCCGCTTGGATGATCACGTCGATCGATCCGCAGATCATCTCCTTGATCGTCTTCGACGGCAGCGCGAAGCCGCCCATCGTGATCATCGCCTCGAGACGCGACAGGGCTTCGCGCGGCGAGTTGGAGTGAAGCGTCCCCATGGAGCCGTCGTGGCCGGTGTTCATGGCTTGCAGGAGGTCGAACGCCTCGGGGCCCCGGACCTCGCCGACGATGATCCGCTCCGGGCGCATCCGCAGGCAGTTCTTGACCAGATCGCGCATGGTCACGGTGCCCGACCCTTCGAGGTTGGGCGGCCGCGTCTCCAGCCGCACGACGTGCGGCTGCTGCAGCTGCAGTTCGGCCGCGTCTTCGCAGGTGATGACGCGCTCCGTGATGTCGATGTAGGCGGTCATGGTGTTCAGCAGCGTGGTCTTGCCGGAGCCGGTGCCGCCGGAGATCAAGACGTTGCAGCGGCACGCCCCGATGACGCCGAGCACCTTCGCGCCCTCAGGCGTGATCGACCCGAAATTCACTAGGTCCTGCATCCGCAGCTT
>JAJFFL010000315.1 GCA_021776705.1 Alphaproteobacteria bacterium | reverse complement strand
CACGTGTTCGGCGACGCCTCGATCGACACCGCGACGGCCCAGGAAGGCGCTTGGGAGACGCACAAGGCCGCCGAACGCGCCGCCAAAGGCGACGCGGCCGGCGTGCTCGACGACGTGCCGCTGGGGCTGCCGGCGTTGCTGCGCGCGGTGAAACTGCAAAAACGCGCCGCCCGCGTCGGCTTCGACTGGCCGTCCAAGGCCGAGGTGCTCGACAAAATTGTGGAAGAAGCGCGCGAGGTCGCCGAAGCGACCGAGCCGGAGCACGTCGCCGAGGAGCTTGGCGATCTGTTGTTCGTGGTCGCCAATCTGGCCCGCCACCACAACGTCGATCCGGAGGACGCCCTGCGCCGGGCCAACGCCAAGTTCGAGCGCCGCTTCCGCCACATCGAAGCGCGGCTCGCCGACGACGGCCGCACGCCGGCGGACTCGACGCTGGAGGAAATGGACGGCTACTGGGACGAAGCCAAGCGCCGCGACAAGGCCGACGCCGGCGCTTGACACCTAGGCGCCGGCCTGCGGCGCGCGGTCGTCCTCAACCAGCTCCATCGCCCGGAACGATCGCTCGAAGCGCCCATGCGCGAGCGCGCCGAGGCGCACCTCAAGCCGCATGACGCCGGCGTCGTCGGTGCGCTCCGACACCACGTCGCCGTGGGCGTGCAGCCAAGCGTGCGCCTTGCCTTCGTCGGGCTCCAGAGCGACGCGCCACAAGCGCGACCCTTCGGTGACCACGGCGTCGAACGCCGCGACGACGTCGTCGAGGCCGTCGCCGGAGATCACCGACGCGGGCACGCAGATCGCGCCCCGCTCGACGCGCGCGTTGCGGGCGCGCAGGCGCACGATGTCGCGCTCGTCCTCGTCCAGGAGGTCGGTCTTGTTCCACACCTCCATCATCCGCTGCCCCGCCTCTTCGCCGGCGCCGATGCTCTCGAGAATGCCGTCGACGTCTTGCTTGTGCGCCTCGGTCTCCGGGTTGGCGATGTCGCGGACGTGGACCAGCAGATCCGCCTCGCGCACCTCCTCCAGCGTCGCTTGAAAGGCCTCCACCAGGTCCGGCGGCAGTTCGGAGATGAAGCCGACGGTGTCGGACAACATCGAGCGCACCCCCGACGGCAGCCTCAGCGCCCTCAAGGTCGGATCGAGGGTCGCGAACAACATGTCTTTCGCGACCACTTCCGAGTTGGTCAAGGCGTTGAAAAGCGACGACTTTCCAGCGTTGGTGTAGCCCACGAGCGCGATCAGGGGAAACGGCGCGCGCTTGCGGTGGGCGCGGTGCAGGCCGCGGGTCCGGCGGACGTCCTCAAGCTCCTTGCGCAGCTTCGACATCCGGTCGCCGATGATGCGGCGGTCGGCTTCGATCTGGGTTTCGCCCGGGCCGGCGAGAAAGCCGCGGCCGCCGCGCTGGCGTTCCAAGTGAGTCCAGGTCCGCACGAGCCGCGACTTTTCATACGCCAGCCGCGCCAGTTCGACCTGCAGCACGCCTTCCTTGGTGCGCGCCCGCAATCCGAAAATTTCGAGGATCAGGCCGGTGCGATCGAGCACCTTGGCGTTCCACGCCTTCTCGAGATTGCGCTGCTGCACCGGCGTCACCGCGGCGTCGACGACCACCACGGCCACGTCGTGTTCGGCGACGAGCGCCGCGATCTCCTCGACTTTGCCGTGCCCGAACAAGGTCGCGGGCCGCGGGTCGCGCACCTGCGTCACGGCGGCGTCGAGCACCTTGAGCTGCAACGCCTCCGCCAGGCCGCAGGCTTCCTGCAACCGCAGATCGGGGTCGCGAATCGGCCCGCCGGCCGTAACGGGATGAAGGACCAGCGCGCGAACGCGCGACGCGCCCGTGGCGTTCAAGCGGTCTCTTCCGCCGGCGTCTGTTCAGCGTCGAACAGCTGCACCGGCTGGCCCGGCATGATGGTCGAAATCGCGTGCTTGTAGACGAGCTGGGAATTGCCGTCGCGCCGCAACAAAACGCAGAAGTTGTCGAACCAGGTGACCACCCCTTGAAGCTTGACGCCGTTGACCAAGAAGATCGTCAGCGGCGTTTTCGACTTCCGCACCGTGTTCAGAAAAGTGTCCTGCAGATTCTGTTTCTTTTCGTTGGACATATGCCCGCCCCCAGTTTGCGACATTCCGGCCTATTCAAGGCCGGCCGACCAACGTCCAAACAAAAACCGCCGCCGCGTCAAGAGCTTTTGCAGAACAACCGGGCCCGGCCCTGAAGTCTCAGCGGCGCCAGAACGCCGGCGTCGCCATGGCGAACGCGGCGAGAACTTCGACCCGGCCGAGCACCATGCCGACGCTCAGGGCGACCAGCGCGCCGGGTTCGCTGCGCAGGCGGGTGGCGGTTTCGTCGCCCAAAAGGGTGATCAGCGGTCCGGCGTTGGCGACCGCCGCGACCGCCCCGGCCGCGGCGGCCCGGAACGACCCCCCGACCGCCCCGAGCGCCACCATCAGCACCGCGATCACGCCCGCGTAGCCGATCACATAGACCAGCAGCCCGATGAGGGCGCGGCGCGGCAGCACGCGGTCGCGGTAACGCACCTGGGCGACGCTCGACGGGTGCGCGAGGCGCCGCAACTCGACCAGGGCCTGACGGATGAGCAGGAAAAAGCGCAGGAACTTCACCCCGCCGGCCGTCGACACCGGCGATCCGCCGATCAAGGCGAACGCGACGGCGATCGGCAGCGCCACGGCGGCGGCGCCGAGCACCCCGGTGTCCCAGACCCCGGTGGCGGCCACCGACAGCCCTTCCACGGCGGCGCGCTCCCAGCCGGCGGCGAACCGGCCGCCGTGCGCCACCGCCGCCCAGACGGCGCCCGCCAGCATGAACAGGATCAGGCTCTGGGTTTCCGGGTCCTTCGCGTAGGCGGCGCCGAGGCGGCCGCGCGCGGCGTCCCAGTGCAGCGCGAAATTGGTCGCTCCGAACGCCAGCCCCGCGGCGCCCGCGAACAGCGCCAGCAAAGGCACGCCGGTCAGCGTCGACTGGCCGTCGAACAGCAAGACCCCGCCGGTCGCCAGGCTCGCGGTCGCGATCACGAACGCGTCCCCGGCCCCGGCCCCGCCCAACAGCGCCAAACCGAAAATGACCGCGGTCACCGCGGCGTAGAGGGTGAACACCTCGCGGGCGACCGGCCCGAAGCGGCCGAACAGGCGTTCCGACTGCAACGTGAACAGCGCCGAGCGGTGGACCCCCGGCCCGGTCAGATCGAGCGCCGCCAAGACCACCAGGGCGATGACGATCGTCGCGCCGCCTCCGGCCCACTGCATCAGGTTCCACCACAAGATCAACACCGGCGCCTCGGCCGGCGCGAACGACAGCGGCCGGAAGCCGGTCGTGGTCAGCGCCGACAGGGCGTCGAAATAGGCCGCCCCGAACTCGGAAAAGCCGCCGGCGTAGAACGGCACCGCGGCGATGAGCGGGGCCGTGGCCCAGGCCAGAAACGCGAACAGCAGGCCTTCACGAACGCCGCCGCCCGGGGCGCGCCCCGCCGTCGCGATCCGCAGCGCGGCGCCGAGAAACAGCGCCCCGCCGGCCGCCGCGTAGAAGCCGCCGTGGGCGCCCGCAATCCCGAACACGGTCGCGCCGCCGCCGACCGCGGCGGCCGCGAGCCCGAGGACGACAAACACGCCGCCGAGCGTGCGCGCGATGGAGGACGCGTCCACCGCCGGGGCTCAAAAATACTCGAGCGCGACGCGGAACAGCTTTTCCACGCGGGCCACCTGGCCGCGCTCGGCGAAGATGATGAGGCGATCGCCCGGCTGCACCAGCACGCTTTGATCGGGGATGATCACCTTGGCGTCGCGGACGATGGCGCCGACGGCGATGCCGTCGCCCAGCCCGGCCTTTTGCACCGACTTGCCGATCAGCGGCGACGTGTCGAGCGCGATCCCCTCGACGATTTCGGCCTCGCCCTCTTCGATCGACTGCAATCCGGTGATGCGGCCCTTGCGGACGTGCTGAAGGATCGTCGACACGGTGGTCGCCCGCGGGTCGACGAAAACGTCGATCCCGAGCGGCGCCTTGAGCGCTTGAAACGCGCGGTCGTTGACGAGGCACACCGCGCGTTCGACGCCGAGTTGCTTGGCCAGCGCGGCGGACAGAACGTTGACCTTGTCCTCGTTGGTGAGGCCGAGCACCACCTGCGCGTCTTCGGCGCCGGCCTCGCGCAAGATGTTGCTGTCGAGACCGTCGCCGTTGAGCACCACGGTTCTTTTCAGCGCCCCCGCGGCGGCTTCGGCGTTGCCCTTGTCGGCCTCGACCATGCGCACGCGGACGCCCGCCAGCTTCTCCAGTTCGCGCGCCACATAGACCCCGACGTTGCCGCCGCCGACGATCACGACTCGGCGCGCGCGGTCGGCTTCGCGGCCGAAAATGTCGAGCGTGCGTTCGGCGTGCGCGGCGTCGACCACGAGATAGACGTCGTCGCCCTCCATCAGCATGTCGTTCTTCGACGGCACGAACAGGCGCGCCTCGCGGCGCACGCCGACGACGTTGACGCGCAGATGCGGAAACAACTCGCGCAACTGTTTCAGGGGCGTGGCGACGACCGGGCATTCGGCGTCGAGCCGCACCCCGAGCACCAGCACCTGGCCGTCGGCGAACGGCAGCGTGTCGAACGCCCCCGGGCTCTCCAGCCGCCGCAGAATGGCGCGGCCGACTTCAAGCTCCGGCGAAATGATCACATCGATCGGAAGATGCTGGCGTGAGAACAGGTCGCTCCACGCCGTGTCGAGGTAGTTTTGGGCGCGGACGCGGGCGAGCTTGGTCGGCACCTCGAAAATCGAATGCGCGACTTGGCACGCGACCATGTTGACCTCGTCGGAATAGGTCACGGCGATGATCATTTCCGCGTCCGCGGCGCCGGCGTGCGCCAGCACGTCCGGATGCGCGCCGTGGCCGACGACGCCGCGCACGTCGAGGTCGGTGGTCACCTTTTCGATGAGCGCCGGCGACACGTCCACGACCGTGACCGCGTTGCGCTCTTGCGCCAGCTCGCGCGCGATGCCGTAGCCGACGCGGCCCGCGCCGCAGACGATGACCCGCATGATGTTCGCCCCTTAGCCCGACCGGGTTCCGCGCCGACTTACGCGTTCTCGGTCCGCGCGCTCGACGTGACGCCGAGCGACTTCAGTTTACGGTGCAACGCGGAGCGTTCCATCCCGATGAACGCCGCGGTTCGGGAAATGTTGCCGCCGAACCGGTTGATCTGGGCGGTCAGGTATTCGCGTTCAAAATGTTCCCGCGCGTCGCGCAACGGCAGGGCGATGAGCCGTTCCTGCCCCAGCGAACCGTCGCCTTCCCGGCCGCCGACCACTTCGCTCGGCAAGGTGTCGAGGGTGATCGGCTCGTCGGCCTCGCCGCCGGCCAGAATCAACAGCCGTTCCACGTTGTTGCGCAGCTGGCGGACGTTGCCGGGCCAGTCGTGGGCCTGCAGCGCGGCCATGGCGTCGTCGCCGATTTGGCGCAGCGGCAGACCCGAGGACGCCGCCAGCCGGGCGATGAAGTGGTTGACCAACATGGGCACGTCTTCGCGCCGTTCCGACAACGGCGGGACCCGCAACGGCACCACGTTGAGCCTGTGGAAAAGATCTTCGCGGAAGCGCCCGGCGGCGATCTCTTCCTGCAGATCCTTCGAACTCGACGAAATCACCCGCACATCGACCTGCACGTCGACGGCGCCGCCGAGGCGCTTGAACCGCTGGTCGACCAGCAGCCGCAGGATCTTGCCTTGGGTCTCCAGGGGCATGTCGGAGACGTCGTCGAGGAACAGGGTCCCCAGGTGCGCCTGTTCGAGCAGGCCGACCTTGCGGATCGCGCCTTCCGGCGTTTCTTCGCCGAACAACTCGCTTTCCATGCGCTCGGGCGAGATCGCGGCGGCGTTGACGGCGACGAACCGCCCTTCGCCGCGCGGCGAATTGGTGTGGATCAGGCGCGCCACCACCTCTTTGCCGGCCCCCGGGGCGCCGTGGATCAAGATGCGGCTGTTGGTCTGCGCCACTTTGGCGACGG
Source organism: Alphaproteobacteria bacterium (assembly GCA_021776705.1). GTDB lineage: Bacteria > Pseudomonadota > Alphaproteobacteria > Caulobacterales > Maricaulaceae > JAJFFL01. Next base: position 2,142 of record JAJFFL010000315.1, on the reverse strand, counting down.
TCTGGCGAATGTGGTGGATCGCCGACGACCCGCCGATCAGATCCAGTTCGTTGGTCGACTTCGCCTGCAGTTCGGCGACGTCGCGGCGCAGACGGCTGGCTTCGATGGCGCGGGTGACGGTGTGAATCAGGCGGTCGGACTTGAACGGCTTCTCGATGAAGTCGTACGCGCCCTTTCGGATGGCGGCGACGGCGGTCTCGACCGTGCCATGGCCCGAGATCACGATCACCGGCAGGTCCGCGTCGGCGGCCTTGAGTTTTTCAAGCACCTCGATGCCGTCGAACTGCGAACCGCGCAGCCACACGTCGAGAATCACCAGCGCCGGCTTGCGCACCCGCACCGCGTCGAGCGCCGACGTGCTGTCGCCGGCTCCCCGCACATGGTGGCCTTCGTCCTCGAGAATGCCCGCAATCAGCTCGCGGATGTCGAGTTCGTCGTCGACGACCAGAATATCGTGGGCCATTTCGTCCTCTTCTTGGTTCAGGCGTCGGCGGCCAAAGCCGGCGAGTCGATGTCGTCTTGGGCGGCGGAAACGTCCAACGGCAGGACCAGGCGCACCACCGCGCCGCGTTCCCCGTCTGTGCGGTCGGCGAGTTCGAGCCGCCCGTGGTGGTCCTCGACCACGCGCCGCACGATGGCGAGGCCGAGGCCGGTGCCTTTTTCCCGCGTCGTCATGTAGGGCTCGAGAAGCCGTTCGCGTTGCGCGTGCGGCCAGCCGACGCCGTTGTCGCGCACTTCGATCACCGCGTAGGCGCCGTCGGCTTCGAGCCGCGCTTCGACCCGGCCCGGAGCGTCCTTGGCTCCCGGGGCCTCCTCCATGCGCGCCGCCACCGCCTCGCCGGCGTTCTTGATCACGTTGAGCAGCGCCTGCCCGAACAGCCGTTCGTCGCAGGTCGCGATCAGCGGCTCCGCGGGAACGTCGGCCTCGAATTCGATCGCCGGGTTGGCGACCCGCTGGGCGAAGATCGTCGAACGCACGAGCTCCCCGAGCTCCACCGGCTCCGGCCGCGGCTCCGGCATCCGCGCGAACGACGAGAACTCATCAACCATGCGTCCGATGTCGTTGACCTGCCGGATGATGGTCGACGTGCAGCGTTCGAACGTCTCCGGGTCGCTGGTGATTTCGGCCGTGTACTTGCGCTTCAGACGCTCCGCCGACAGCTGGATCGGGGTCAGAGGATTCTTGATCTCGTGCGCGATCCGCCGGGCGACGTCGCTCCAGGCGGCGTTGCGCTGCGCCGACACCAGCCGCGTGATGTCGTCGAAGGTGACCACGACCGCGCCTTCGCCGTCGGTTCCCGCCGCGGCGCGGACGTTGAAGTTGCGGATTTTTCCGCCCCGCTCGACGTCGACCTGGCCCTCCACCGGGGCGTCGCCGAACGCCCGCGCCTGGCTGATCAGGCCGGCGATCTCCGGCGCCGCGACGATCGCCTCCTTGCCGACCAGGTCGGTGGATTTGGCCGACAGCAGCTCCAGCGCGGAGCTGTTGGCCAAGGTGATGCGGCCGGCCGGATTGACGCCGATGACCCCGGCCGTGACTCCGGAAAGCACCGCTTCGGTGAACTGGCGGCGGGCTTCGGCGATGTCGGTGGCCGCTTCCAGGTCGGCGCGTTGGGACTTCAGGCGTCCGGTCATTTCGTTGAACGCCGCCCCCAGCGCGCCCAGCTCTTCGCCGTATCGGTTGAGAGACACGCGGGCGCCGAAGTCGCCGTCGCGGACCTTGCCGGCGGCGTCGACGAGGCGGCCGATGGGTTCGACGATCTGGTTGGCGGCCCCGAGCCCCAGCCACGTGGCCCCGAACATCACGAGGGCGACGATCTCCAGGTAAAGCAAGGCGAACAGCAGCTGCAGCCGGCCGCGGCCGGCGGCGGCTTCGCCGTAGGCGTCGCGCGACTGCGCCGCAAGCCGGAACAAATCGAACAGACCGGCGGCCGCCTTGCGCTCGACCTGAACGTAGGCGCCGTCGAAGTCCTCGAGCTTGAACAGGGCGCGGAAGGAGTCCGTGGTCTCTTCGGTGCGGACGTAAAAGTCGCCGGCGTCGGCGTCGACGTAGGCGTTTTCCGGCAAGACCGAGAATTCGGAGGCCGACGACGTCGTCGACGTCGCCAAGACGGTGCCGGCGCGGTCGACGATGTAGGCGGC
>JAJFFL010000314.1 GCA_021776705.1 Alphaproteobacteria bacterium | reverse complement strand
CGGCGCCGGCGGTGAGCGCGTGCAGCGCCGCATTTTCCGGCATGAAATTGGGAACGAGGCGGCTGACGCCGAGCACCCCCACGCCAAAGGCGAGCCACGCGTAGCCGACATGCAGGATTAGGACGAGCGGCTCCCGCCAAGTTTGCGCGCCGCGCCAGCGCGTCAGCCGCCCCACGAGTCCGACTGCCGCGGCGATCAACAGCGCCCCGGCCAGACTCGCCGGCGCGCCGACAACCCACGTCAGGAGCGCGACGCCGGTCAACACGAGCACCGCCAGGTCAAATCGATCTCCCGGCGCGGGCAGCTTTTCCGCGCCGCGCGCTTTCAGCCAAGTTCGGGTGAAACTCGGTGTGATTCGGCCGCCGATCAGGGCGATGAGAAGCGCCAACGCGGAGACGCCGAGATGCTCCGCGGCGATCAACATCGCCGCGTCCCGTGGCGCGACGTGGAACAGAACGTTGGCGACGGCGAACAAGGAGACCACCGCGCACACCGGAATGTTGCGCGTGTTTCCGGCGCGGAGCACTTCGCGCCAGATCAAAGCCGCGATGGTGACGAGAAACGCCGAGTCCACCGCGGCGGCGAGCGGCCCGAGCGCACCGTACGCGAGCATCGCAATTCGACCCGAAAGCCACAACCCGAACAGCGCGATCAACGGCGCGCCGAGCACCGGCAGGCGCCCGGTCCAGTTTGGAACGGCCGTCAAGAGAAACCCGGAAGCCACGGCCGCCATGAAACCGAACAACATCTCATGCGCGTGCCAATGCAGAGCGCTGAGCTCGCCGAACGGCTGTGTTCCGTGGGCGAACAAGAAGATCCACGCGGGTGTGGCGATTCCGGCGAAGACCGCCGCGCCAAAAAAAAACGGCCGAAACCCGAAACTGAACAGGGCCGGTCCGCCGTAGCTTCGTCGTCGTTCCGCCGACGTGACCGTCATTTCCGCTTCCGATCCTGTGATCGCCTTGCACCATTGCGCTGACGAGGTCGCACGTCGATGCGGCGTACGGCCTCGTTCAGCGAATCCACCGTCGCCTGGAGGGTGAGTCGCACCCGAATGTCGTCAATCCAGCCGTTCGGGCATGCGGTGCGCCGGCGACGCGCTGCGACTTTCCGACGCTGGGAGCAGGAGCCGGATTCGCCGCACAGCCGTTGAGATTCGTCGCGGCGCGGCATCGCCGGCGCCAGTTTCGCGCGCCCCTTCACGGGGTAAGCGACGCCGGCGAGTCATTGTTCGCTAACTTTCTGGTCCATATCGTGTGGCATGACGCTCAAGGGCCACAAGATGTGGTGGCGCTTGGATCGCCATCGGTCTCGGCCGAGTGAACTCTGACACCAACGCCCCGGGCGGAATTCGCCCGGAGCCGCGGCGGGCCTGTGGGCGCCGCGAACGAACAACTGCGTTTGAAGGAGAATGATCATGCGAGACTTCGACAACGTCGGCCCGGCGGCGGCATGCGATGGGCGCCCGGACCGCGGACGCACAGTCGTCGACGTTGAGACCGCCATCGAAGAGTATGTGTTTCGGCGCGACTGGCGCATCAACGCCAACGCCAATCAGGGCTATTCTCTCGGCGGCCTGATCCTCAACGTCGCCGGCAAGGTGACGGCGAACTATTGGCTCGACCACGTCTACTCTGAGGCGATCGGCCACGCTCACCGCGACGGCGACATCCACATCCACGACCTCGACATGCTCGCCGGCTACTGCGCCGGATGGTCCTTAAGAAACCTCCTTGTCGAAGGCTTCAACGGCGTGCCCGGAAAAATCGAAGCCGGTCCGCCGAAGCATTTCACCACCGCGCTCGGCCAAATGGTCAATTTTCTCGGCACGCTGCAAAACGAGTGGGCCGGCGCGCAGGCGTTCTCATCCTTCGACACCTATCTCGCGCCCTTCGTCCGCCGCGACGGTCTCGGCGTCGACGCCGTGCGCCAAGGATTGCAGGAGTTTGTGTTCAACCTCAACGTGCCCTCACGCTGGGGCACGCAGACCCCGTTCACAAATCTCACGTTCGACTGGGTGTGTCCGGACGATTTGCGCGACGAGATTCCGATCGTCGGCGGCGAGCCGGTCGCGTTCACCTACGGCGACCTGCAAGCCGAAATGGATCTAATCAACCAGTGCTTCATCGACGTGATGACGTCCGGCGACGCCAAGGGTCGCGTTTTCACATTCCCCATCCCGACCTACAACATTGCGCCGGACTTTCCGTGGGAGAGCGAGAACGCCGAGCGGCTGTTCGCCATGACGGCGAAGTACGGCCTTCCCTACTTTCAAAACTTCATCAACTCCGACATGAAGCCGAACCAGGTTCGCTCCATGTGTTGCCGACTGCAACTTGACCTGCGAGAACTCTTGAAGCGGGGCAACGGCCTGTTCGGGTCGGCCGAGCAAACCGGATCGCTCGGCGTCGTCACCGTCAATTGCGCCAGGCTCGGCCACCTTCACCGCGACGACGAAGCGGGATTGTTTCGCGCGCTCGACCGGTTGCTCGAACTCGCGCGCGACAGTCTGGAGGTCAAGCGCGCGATCATCCAGGAACGCATGGACGACGGTTTTTTCCCGTACACGAAACGCTACCTCGGCACGATGCGGAATCACTTTTCCACCATCGGGGTCAATGGCGTGAACGAAATGATCCGCAATTTCACCAGCGACGCCGACGACCTCACGTCGCCAAGCGGAGAGGCTTTGGCGCTGCGTCTGCTCGACCACGTGCGTGCGCGCATGCTCGAGTTTCAGGACGCCACGGGCCACATGTACAATCTTGAAGCCACGCCGGCCGAAGGCACGACGTACCGGTTCGCCAAGGAAGATCGAAAGCGCTTTCCGGGCATCCTTCAGGCCGGAACGCCGGAAGCTCCCTACTACACCAATTCGACGCAGCTGCCCGTCGGTTTCACCGACGATCCGTTCGAGGCGTTGGCGCGCCAGGACGCCCTGCAGACCCGCTACACCGGCGGCACCGTCTTGCATCTCTACATGAGCGAACGGATTTCAAGCGCCGCCGCCTGCAAGGCGCTCGTGCGCCGTGCTCTCGAGCGCCATCGCCTGCCCTACATCACGATCACACCGACGTTTTCGATCTGCCCGACGCACGGCTATCTCGACGGCGAACACGTCCACTGCCCAAAATGCGACACGGCGCTGATCGACGCCGGCGCCGATCCCGACGCCGTGCCTGCGGAGGATCGACAATCCTGCGAAGTGTGGACCCGGGTGATGGGATATCATCGGCCCGTTGCCGCCTTCAATCCGGGAAAGAAAAACGAGCACGCAGAGCGTCGGCACTTTGAGGAATCCCGTGCTGACCTCGTTTCGGCGTAGCGCGGACGCGCTGGTGGTGGGCGGCCTGACGCCGTTCACCACCATCGACTTTCCCGGACGACTCGCGGCGGTCGTGTTCTGCCAGGGTTGCCCGTTGCGCTGCGGCTATTGCCAGAACCCTGATCTGATCGACGCGAGCGCACCCGGCGCCCATGCCTGGCGCGACGTCGTGGCCTTCCTGGAGAGCCGACGCGGTCTCATCGACGCGGTGGTTTTTTCGGGCGGCGAACCGCTCGTGCAAGGCGGGCTGGCGGCCGCCATGGCCGAGGTGCGGGATCTCGGCTTCGCCGTCGGTCTGCACACCTCCGGCGCGGCGCCCGCGCGCCTGCGCGACGTCTTGCCGCTCGTCGACTGGGCGGGGTTCGACGCCAAGGCGCCGTTCGACGCCTACGCGCGAGTCACCGGGGTCGCGGGATCCGGGACAAAGGCGCGCGAGGCGCTGATGGACCTGCTCGCGTCCGGCGTCGACTTTGAAGCGCGAACGACGCTCGATCCCGGGGTCCTCGAGGCACCAGACGTGTTGCAGCTGGCTGATGAGATTTCCGGACTTGGCGTCACAAGCTTCGCGTTGCAGGCGATGCGTCCGGCAGGTCCGGCGACTCGCGCCCGCTTGCCTCGCTGGGCGCGTGACCCTGCCTTCGTTTCGTCGCTCAACACCAAATTCAAAAGCGTGACGTTTCGAGAATCCTGACCGGTGGAAGGCAGACAGACGTCACGCAACAGCATCGCGTCGGCCGACCGTCGTCCCGAATCAAGGGCCGCGGCGGTCGAACGAAGGTCGCCTCCGCTCTGCCTAAGTTCATGTTGAGCGCAGTTGGGAATGACTCAGCGAACCCTGCGATCTCTATTCACCGCGCCGTTCACGCGCGGCTTCACGATTTCGCGGGTCCGACCCACACCTGCTGCGCGTTGACGAACGCGTGGATTCCGTGAGGGCCGAGTTCGCGGCCGTAGCCAGATTTCTTGATTCCGCCGCTCGGAAGACGCGGGTCGGTCTTGACGATTCCGTTGACGGCCACCTGGCCCGCCTCGAGTTCGCGCGCCATGGCTTCGCCCCGCTCCGGCGATGACCAGACGCTGGCGGCGAGTCCGTACGCGGTGTCGTTCGCCAATTCCAGCGCGTGGTCGGCGTCGTCGGCGCGCACGAGGGCCGCGACGGGACCAAAGGTTTCTTCGACGAAGGCGCACATGCCCGGCTCCACACCCGCAAGCAGAGTCGGCGGATAGAAAAATCCTGACCCGCTCGCTGGTTCGCCGCCCAGCTCAAGCCGGGCGCCCTGTGCGACAGTCTGTTCCACCTGCCGGTGAAGGGCGTCGCGGAGATCGGCGCGCGCCAAGGGACCGACGTCGGTATCTTCCCGGCGCGGGTCGCCGACCGTCAACGCCGCCAAACGGTCGCGCAAAAGGTCCGCGAACGCGTCGAAGACGGGCGCCTCGACAATAAGGCGCTTGGCGGCGATGCAGGATTGGCCGGCGTTGATGACGCGCGAAAGTTTCAACGCGTCGGCGGCCTTTTCCAAATCGGCGTCGGCGAGGACCAAGCTCGGATCGGAGCCGCCGAGCTCGAGCACCGCCGGCTTGATTTCCGACGCCGCGATCGCCGC
>JAJFFL010000313.1 GCA_021776705.1 Alphaproteobacteria bacterium | reverse complement strand
GGTGAGGCCCGCGAAACCGGCGCCGACGATCAGCAGATCGACGTCGGCGCCGCGGCTCACTCGCTCGACTCGGCCGGCGTCGGCGTGACGCGGATCTGGGTCAGCTGGTTGCGCTGCCGCTTGAGGATCGCGAACCGATGGCCGTGGAAGGAGAAGATTTGACCCGGTTCCGGAATCGTCTGGGCTTCGTGGATGACGAGACCGGCGACGGTCACCGCTTCGTCGTCCGGCAGGCCCCAGTCCATGGCGCGGTTGAGGTCGCGGATGGTGACGTCGCCGTCGACGATCACCGAGCCGTCGGGTTCGGGCAGCACGCCTTCCACCGGCTGATCGTGTTCGTCTTCGATTTCGCCGACGATTTCTTCAAGAATGTCTTCAAGCGTGACCAAGCCTTGCAGGGCGCCGTACTCGTCGACGACGAGGGCGAAGTGCTCGCGCTTGGCGCGGAAGGCGTTGAGCTGTTCGAAGAGGTTGGTGGTTTCGGGCACGAACCAGGGCTCGCGCGCGATCGCGACGACGTCGAGGTTTTGAAAATCGCCCTTGGCTTCCTTGATCGCCCGAGACAAATCCTTGGCGTGCAGGACGCCGATGATGTTCTCGGGATCCTCCCGCCACACCGGCAGGCGCGTGTGCTGGCTCTCCAGCGCCTCCATGATCGCGTCCTCCGGCGAGTCGGAGGCGTCGATCATCGCCATCGACTTGCGATGCACCATGACGTCGGAGACCGTGTAGTCGCGCAGATCGAGGATGCCGCCGAGCATCTGCCGGTCGGCGCCTTCGAAACCACCTTCCTTGTGATGCAGTTCGATGGCGCCGCGAATTTCCTCGTGGGCGCTGAGCACGTCGCCCTCGGCCTTGATTCCGAACAGCCTCAGCGTGCCGCGCACGATCGCTTGCACCGCCGCCACGACCGGCGAAAACACCCGGACCACGACGCTGATCGGCAGGGCCACGGCGCGCGCTGTCCCGTCGGGATTGGAGATCGCGTAGGTCTTCGGCAGCACCTCCGAGAAAATCAACACCAGGGCGGTCATCAAAATTGTCGCGTAGATCACGCCGCCGGGGCCGATCGTCTTGATGAACAACGCGGTCGCCAGCGCCGACGCGAGAATGTTGACGAGGTTGTTGCCGAGCAGGATCGCGCCGATCAGCTGTTCGCGGTGTTCGACCAGATTCATCACCCGGTGGGCGCGCTCGTCGCCCTCGTTGTCGAGTTGATTCATCCGCGCGCGACTCACCGCCGTCAGCGCCGTCTCGGAGCCGGAGAAGAAGCCGGACAGCATCAACAGGGCGAGGATCGCGGCGCCGGTCGCGACGATCGTCCAGTCGAAAGTCATGACAGCGTGTCCTTCAGAAAGGCGAGAAGCCGAGTTTCGTCGGTCTCCTCGACGATGTCCGCCGCGCCGACGGCGCGGGGCAGGATCAAGCGCAGACGGCCGCCCGCGGCTTTCTTGTCGTGGCGCAGGCGCGCCAAAAAGGCGTCCGCGTCGAAGGCGCCGACGTCCTTCGGGACGGTCGGCAGTCCGGCCTGTGCCAGAAGCGCGCGCAGGCGGTCGCCGACGTCGGCGCCGCAGCGGCCGATCCGCGCGGCGTAGTCGGCCGCCATCACCATGCCGAAGGCGACCGCCTCGCCGTGACGGACGTCGCCGTCGAGCCCGGTTTCGGCTTCGATCGCGTGGCCGAAGGTGTGGCCGAAATTGAGCAACGCGCGCTCGCCGCGTTCGGTCTCGTCGGCGGCGACGATGCGCGCTTTCCACGCCACGCACCGCGCCACCGCTTCGGCGCGCGCGTCGCCGTCGCCATCAAGCACGCGCGCGGCATTGACCTCCAGCCAGGCGAAAAAGTCCGCGTCACGGATCGCCGCGGTCTTGATCACCTCGGCGAAGCCGGCGCGCAGTTCGCGCCGGTCCAGGGTGTCGAGGACGGCCGTGTCGGCGAGCACGGCGGCGGGTTGATGAAAGGCGCCGATCAGATTCTTGCCGGCCCGCGCGTTGATCGCCGTCTTGCCGCCGACCGAGCTGTCGACTTGCGCCAGCAGCGTCGTCGGGATTTGCACCAACGACACGCCGCGCTTGAGAATCGCCGCGGCGAAACCCGCGAGATCGCCGATCACGCCGCCGCCGAAGGCGAGGATCACGTCGCCGCGCCCGAGGCCGCGGTCGAGCAGCGCGTCGCACAAGGATTCAAGCGCCGCGAACGATTTTTGGTCTTCGCCGCACGGCACGACCACGGCGCGTGCGGCGGCGTCGCCGCCCAGCGCCCGCGACAGGGCTTCCAAATGCGCCGCGGCGACGTTCGAGTCGGTCACCACGGTCCAGCGGCGTCCCTCGAGAATCGACTCCAGCCGCGCGCCCGCTTCGGCCAGCACGCCGGCGCCGATGACGACGTCGTAGCCGCGGTCGCCGAGATCGACCCGCACGGTGCGCGCCGCGACGGTCATGGTTCGCGTCCCTCGGCCCAGGCGGCGAGCGCCTCCAAGGCCGCCGCCACCGCGGTCTCGTGCGGCCCTTCGGCGCTGTCGACGACCAGGTCGGCTTCGGCGTAGACCGGATGACGGTCGGCGATCAGCTTCTCCATCACCGCGCGCGGGTCCGCGGCGCGCAGCAGCGGGCGGGTGTCGCGCCGCGCGACGCGTTTCATCAGCACGTCGATGTCGGCCTTGAGCCAGATCGACACCGCCTTGTCGCGGATCAGGGCGCGGGTTTCTTGGTTCATGAACGCGCCGCCTCCGGTGGCCAGCACCCGCGGCGCGCCGTCCAGCAGCCGCGCGATCACGCGCCGCTCGCCGGCGCGGAACTCCGCTTCGCCGAGGGTGGAGAATATGTCCGCGATCGACAGCCCGGCCGCCTCTTCAATTTGTTCGTCGGCGTCCGTGAACGGAACGCCCAGGGCGGCCGCGAGTCGGCGCCCGATCGTGGTCTTGCCGGCGCCCATCAGGCCCACGAGCACGACCGTCCGGTCGATTTTCGAGGGTTTTCCGCCGGAATCGCGGCCGCGCGCGCGTCGGCTTGGGTTCTTCTTTGGCACGGATCGCCGTATACGGCGGCCAAGGGCAGGCGCGCAAGCAAGCGGAGGGGGCGAGGCCGCAATTCCGCCCACACTGGGCGCCACACCCCGAGTGAACCGCAACCGATGGAGGTGCCGCGTGCGCGGGTTTCTGATTCTCATCGTTCTCCTGCTTATCGGCGCAGGCGTCGGCGTCTTCTACCTCGCCGGGGTCGCCGACGACTCGGCCGGAGAACCCAGCCAGCAACGGATCGACGTTGATGTGGACCTTTCGCGCTAGCGCCGCGGCTCTCGCCGCCTGCGTCGCCGCCGCGGCCGCGGCGCAGGACCGAATCGCCATTCAGGAGCTTGAGGACGTCGATCCGCTCGCGCGCCCGGTGCTGTCGCGCGCCGCCGGCGCCTTGCCGTCGACCCTGTGGGCGAATTCGGATCAGCTCAGCGCCGCCGACGCGGGGCGCGGCGCGGC
>JAJFFL010000312.1 GCA_021776705.1 Alphaproteobacteria bacterium | reverse complement strand
CGCCGGTCGTCGCGCGCGCGGGTCTCGGCGTTCGCGGCCCACATCGGCGTTTCCGAACGCCAGTTGCGCCGGAGCTTCGCCGCGACGGCGGCGCTGCCGCCCAAGATCTACGCCCGCATTCGCCGGTTGCTCGACATCGCGAAAAGCGCCGACCGGATCCGACGGCCGCGCTGGGCGATTCTCGCCGCCGAGCACGGCTACGCCGATCAGGCGCATCTGATTTCGGAGTTCCGCTCCCTCGCCGGTCTGACGCCGACGGCGGTTCATCGCGAACGCGCCGCGGAGTCCGATTTTTACAATTCCGCGGCTTGAAGCCGTTCGATCACGTGCGTCCGATCAATCGGACGTCAACCATCGCAGGAAGCTCACCATGAAAACTCTTGTCAGCGCCGCCGCCGCGGCGGTTTTGGGCGCGTCGGCCGCGGCCGCGCAAGACGCGCGCACCGTGGAGCACGACGGCCACGAATGGACGTTCGAAGCCGGCGACGGCGGCGACGTGCGGGTGGAGACTCATCTCGGCCGCGAAGCGATCTACGTGACGCGCGCCGCCGCCGTGCGCGCCGACCTCGACCTCGCCGACGTGGTCATCGAATACGACTACGCGTCCACGCAGCCGTCAGGCTTCATCGGCGTCAACTTCCGCATCGACGCGAACGCCCCGAACCTCGAGCAGTTCTACACCCGCCCGCATCAGTCCGGGCATCCGGACGCGACCCAGTACATGGTGATGATCAACGGCGTCGCGACCTGGCAGCTGCACGCCGGTCCGAACGAAGCGACCGCCGTCGACCTGCCGGCCGAGGAATGGATCAAGGTGCGGATCGTCGCCGTCGGCGACCGGGCCGACTTCTACGTCGGCGACATGGAGACGCCCCTGCTGCACGCGCCGAACTTGCGCTTCGACGGAGGCCACGGCGGCGTCGGCCTGTTCGCGTCCGACCGTCCTTGGATGACCGACACCGGCGCCTACTTCTCCGACATTGCGATTCGGCCCGCCGGCGACGGCGACCGCATCGTCGGGACCCCGCGTGACGCCGACCCGCTTCCCGAAGGCCTGCTGCGTTCGTTCGACGTGTCGTCGCCGTTCGCCGAGGCGGACGTGGCGTCGCAGACGGCGCTCGGCGCGCACGACCTGTCGGAGCGAACCTGGGCGACCCTCGACGTGGAAGACAACGGCGTCGCCAATCTGGCCCGGACGACGGCGATCGAAGACGGCGCGAACACCGTGTTCGTGCGCACGACGATCGTCGCCGACGAAGCGACCGACCGTTTGATGATGTTCGGCTATTCCGACCGCGTGCGCCTGTACGTCAACGGCGAGCAGATTTACTTCGGCAACGCGCAATGGCGCTCCCGCGATCATCGCTTCCTCGGCACCGTGGCGCTCGCCGACGGCGCCGTGCTGCACCTCGACGAGGGCGAAAACGAGGTCGTCGCCGCGGTCTCGGAGATGTTCGGCGGCTGGGGATTTATGGCGCAAATCGAAAACCAGGACGGTCTGACGATCGACTAGCGGCCCAGACCGGCGCTTCGACGGACGCCTCGCGCCCGCGGCGGCGGCGCGGCGGCGCGATGTCGGAGTCGGACGGGAAACGGCGGACCGGGTCGTCGACCGACCGGTCCACCGGCCGGCGTCAGGCGCCTTGCGGCTCCGGGCCCCGGCCCCAGCCCGACGGGGCCGGCGCGTCGTCTTCGTCGTCGACCGGCACGGCGCCGGTGGACGGGCCGGAGACCTCGTCGTCCGGTTCCGGGCGGCTCGGCGGCTTGCCGTTGAGCAGATCGGCGATCTCGTCGCCCGACAGGGTCTCGTACTCCAACAGGCCTTGGGCGAGGGCTTCGTGGTCCTTCGCCTTGTCGGTCAGGATCTTCTTGGCCTCTTTGTAGGCGGCGTCGGTGAGGCGACGAATCTCGGAGTCGATCGTGCGCGCGGTCGCTTCCGAGACGTTTTGATTGCGCGCCACCGAATGGCCGAGAAACACCTCTTCCTGGTTTTCGCCGTACGACACCAGGCCGAGTTCGTCGGAGTAGCCCCACTGGGTGATCATCGCGCGCGCGAGCTTGGTCGCCTGCTGAATGTCGGAGCTGGCGCCGGACGTGATCTTGTCCTTGCCGAAGATCAGCTCCTCGGCGACGCGGCCGCCCATCAGGATCGCGAGCCGCGACACCATCTGGTTGAAGTTCATCGAGTAGCGGTCGGCCTCAGGCAGCTGCATCACCATGCCGAGGGCGCGGCCGCGCGGGATGATCGTCGCCTTGTGGACCGGATCGGTCTCAAGCACGTTGAGGGCGACGATGGCGTGGCCGGCCTCGTGGTAGGCGGTCAGCCTCTTTTCGTCTTCGGACATCACGGTGGAGCGCCGTTCCGGCCCCATCATCACCTTGTCCTTGGCGTCCTCGAACTCTTCCATGTTGACGACGCGCTTGCCGCGCCGCGCCGCGAGCAGCGCCGCTTCGTTGACCAGGTTGGCGAGGTCGGCGCCGGAAAAACCGGGGGTGCCGCGGGCGATGGTCTTGAGGTTGACGCCGGCGGCCAGGGGCACCTTGCGCACATGGACCTTGAGAATTTTTTCGCGTCCGACGATGTCCGGGTTCGGCACCACCACCTGGCGGTCGAAGCGGCCCGGGCGCAGCAGCGCCGGGTCGAGCACGTCCGGCCGGTAGGTCGCCGCGATCCGGATGATGCCCTCGTTGGTTTCGAAGCCGTCCATTTCGACAAGCAGCTGATTCAAGGTCTGTTCGCGCTCGTCGTTGCCGCCGCCGAGGCCGGCGCCGCGGTGGCGGCCGACGGCGTCGATTTCGTCGATGAAAATGATGCACGGGGCGTTCTTCTTCGCCTGCTCGAACATGTCGCGGACGCGCGACGCGCCGACGCCGACGAACATCTCGACGAAGTCGGAGCCCGAAATGGTGAAGAACGGGACGTTGGCTTCTCCCGCGACGGCGCGCGCGATCAGCGTCTTGCCGGTGCCCGGCGGCCCGATCAGCAGGGCGCCTTTCGGGATCTTGCCGCCGAGGCGCTGGAACTTGCCCGGGTCCTTGAGGAACTCGACGATCTCTTGCAGCTCTTCCTTGGCTTCGTCGACGCCGGCGACGTCGCCGAACGTCACCCGCCCGGAGCGCTCCGTCAGCAGCTTCGCCTTCGACTTGCCGAAGCCCATGGCGCCGCGGCCGCCGGACTGCATCTGGCGCATGAAGAAGATCCAGACGCCGATCAGCAGCAGCATCGGGAACCAATTGATGAAGATCGCGAGCGGCGAGATGCCGCCGGACTCTTTCTGCCGCGCCGTGATCTCGACGCCGGCTTCGCGCAGGATCGGAACCAATTCGGCGTCGTTGGCGGGAATCTGGGTCCAGAAAGTGGTGCCGCCGATTTCTTCGCCGGTGATCCGGTCGCCGGCGATGACGACCCTTTCCACCCGTTCGGATTGAACCGCCGAGACGAACTGCGAATAGCTCAATTCGTTGACCGGCGCGGTCTGGCGCGGCCCGCTGACGAGGTTGAACAGCGCGATCAGCAACAGCGCGATCAGCGCCCAGAGGATCAGGTTGCGAAAAGTCATTCTTGTTCTTCCGTCGGGTCGGTGGCGGGCCGAAGAGTCACGCTACAGCAAATTCCTTACCGAAGATGGGTGCTGAGGGCCGTTTCGCCAAGGAATTCCCTCAAGTCCGCGTTTACACTCCACAATTCCGAACAGCCCGGAAACAGCGCCCGGCCCGCGATCCGGGGCCCCAGGAACGCACCGGCGGCGGCGCGCGGGGCGGCGGTCCCGTCACGAACCACCGGGTGGGTCTCGCGGGCGTGTTTTGGAACGTGGTTAAGGCGGTCTTGCGGCGCCGCCCCGAGGGGGGCGACGGCGGCGGCCTCGGCGATCTCGAATCGGCCGTCCCAGACCTCGCCCGGCGCGAAGCGGGCCGGAGCCAGGCCGGCGGCGCCGCCGTCGCGGCGGCCGAGCACGGCGCCGGGGTCGCGCACCAGGCGCACGGCGCCGTCGG